>JANXVP010000365.1 GCA_025351615.1 Ramlibacter sp.
CTGCGCGTCTGGGACGTGAACGGCAAGTCCTACCTCGACGCGCTGGCCGGCATCGCAGTCAACACGCTGGGCCACAACCATCCAAAACTGGTGCCGGCGCTGCAGGACCAGATCGGCAAGATCATCCACAGCAGCAACTACTACCACGTGCCGAACCAGGAAAAACTGGCGGCCAAGCTGGTCGAACTGTCGGGGATGACGAACGTCTTCTTCTGCTCCACCGGGCTGGAAGCCAACGAGGCCGCGCTCAAGCTGGCGCGCAAGTTCGGCCACGACCGCGGGATCGAGCGGCCGGAAATCGTGGTCTACGAAAAAGCTTTCCACGGCCGCAGCATCGCGTCGCTTTCGGCGACTGGCAACGAAAAGGTGCAGAAGGGCTTCGGGCCGCTGGTGGAAGGTTTTATCCGCGTGCCCCTGAACGACGTCGACGCGCTGAAGGCGGCGACCGAGGGCAACAGGAACGTGGTCGCCGTGTTCTTGGAGACCATCCAGGGCGAAGGCGGCATCAATGCGATGCGGATCGACTACCTGCAGCAGGTGCGCGACCTGTGCGACCAGCGCAACTGGCTGCTGATGATCGACGAAGTGCAATGCGGCATGGGCCGCACCGGCAAGTGGTTTGCCCACCAGTGGGCCGGCATCAAGCCGGACGTGATGCCCCTGGCCAAAGGCCTTGGATCGGGCGTGCCGATCGGCGCCGTGGTTGCCGGACCGCGGGCCTCTGAGATCTTCCAGCCTGGCAACCACGGCACCACCTTCGGCGGCAATCCGCTGGCGATGCGGGCGGGCGTCGAGACCATCCGGATCATCGAAGAAGACGGCCTGCTGGAAAACGCGTCGCGCGTCGGCGCCCACCTCAAGGGCGCACTGGCGCGCGAGCTCGGTGGCCTCAAGGGCGTCAAGGAAGTGCGCGGTCAGGGCTTGATGATCGGCGTGGAGCTGGAGCAGCCGTGCTCGGTGCTCACCACGCGCGCAGCCGAAGCCGGCCTGCTGATCAGCGTGACTGCCGACAGCGTCATCCGGCTGGTGCCGCCGCTCATCATCACTGAGGCGGAAGCCGATGAGATCGTGTCCCTGCTGGTGCCGCTGGTGAAGAAATTCCTGCTGGAATCGACATGACCATCCGCCATTTCCTGCAGTTCAGCGACCTGTCGGCCGACGACTACGCCTGGCTGTTCGAGCGCGCGGCCGTGATCAAGAAGAAATTCAAGGGTTACGAGAAATACCATCCGCTCGCGGACCGGACGCTGGCGATGATCTTCGAGAAGGCCTCGACCCGCACCCGCGTGAGTTTCGAGGCCGGGATGTACCAGCTCGGTGGCAGCGTCGTGCACCTGACGACCGGTGACAGCCAGCTGGGCCGGGCCGAGCCGATCCAGGACACCGCCAGGGTGATCAGCCGCATGGTCGACCTGGTCATGATCCGCACCTTCGGCCAGGACAAGATCGAGCTGTTCGCCGAGCATTCGCGGGTGCCCGTGATCAACGGCCTGACCAACGAATTTCACCCTTGCCAGATCCTGGCGGACATCTTCACCTTCCTCGAACACCGGGGCAGCAATGCGCAAGGGAAACCGGACACCGCCTTCCTGCGCGGCAAGGTCGTCGCTTGGGTCGGCGACGGCAACAACATGGCCAACACCTGGCTGCAGGCCGCCGAGCTGCTCGGTTTCACGGTGCACCTGAGCACGCCCAGCGGTTATGAGGTCGACCAGGCGGTCGCGGGGATCCGCAGCCCTGACAGCTACAAGGTGTTCAAGGACCCGATGGACGCCTGCCGGGACGCCGACCTCGTCACCACCGACGTCTGGACCAGCATGGGCTACGAGGCCGAGAATGAGGAACGCCGTAAGGCCTTCGCCGACTGGCGCGTCGACAGCGACATGATGGGCGTCGCCAGGCCGGACGCGCTCTTCATGCATTGCCTGCCGGCCCACCGTGGCGAAGAAGTCGATGCCGACGTGATCGACGGCCCCCAGTCGGTGGTGTGGGACGAGGCCGAAAACAGGATGCACGCGCAGAAAGCACTCATGGAGTTCCTGCTGCTGGGCAAGGTGGCCTGACCTCGGGTGACGTGCTCTTCAGGGCTGGCGGCCGGGACGCAGAGGCAGGCCTGGCCGGCCTTCGATCTTGCCGAGTTTGACCAGTCGAGCCTCGACCGCGATGCGGCTGCGTCCAAGGTCCGCCGCCATCTGCTTGAGCGCGTGTCCGGCGTCGAACACCGCAGCCAGGCGGATGCCTTCGTCGGGAGTCCACGCCTTGCCGGCGTTGGGCGGCTGCTCCCGGCGCAGCTTCGACGTTTCGCAATCTTCCAGCGCCTGGGACACGGCGAACAGAGCGCGGATCACTGGCGGTTCGTTGTACGGACTGTCCGGCGGCATCAGCTCGCCGGTGACGGGGTGGATGCCCTGGGCCAGGACGTTGATGATTTCGCGCGCGATTTGCAGTTCCATGATTCCTCCGGAGGTGAAGTGAAGACATTCGCAGAGAGCTGTATCTGCATCCCCATGTTTTACTTGACGTACCCAATTAAACGCCGTACGATGAAGGCGTTAAAGGAAAAACGTCATGGCCTCCTACCTCTCCCAGCCTCAATTTCACAACGAAGAAGCCGCCTACGAATTCATCGAGGCTCGCGTCTGGCGTAGGGGTCCGGTATGCCCGCACTGCGGCGGCGTGGAGCGCAACAACAAGTTGCAAGGCAAGTCCACCCGGATCGGCGTCTACAAGTGCTATGACTGCCGCAAGCCCTTTACCGTGAAGGTCGGGACCATCTTCGAGGACTCGCACATCAAGCTGCACATCTGGCTGCAGGGCATGTATCTGATTGCGGCCAGCAAGAAGGGCATCAGCTCCAACCAACTGCATCGCATTCTTGGGATTACCCTCAAATCGGCTTGGTTCATGTCCCACCGCATCCGCGAAGCTATGCGCGACGGCTCCCCCGGCTTGATGGGAGGTGGCGGCGCGATTG
>JANXVP010000375.1 GCA_025351615.1 Ramlibacter sp.
CAGTCGTTCTGCTCCAGCGACGGCCAGCGCCAGCCTGCCGGATTGCTGGAGCGGTTCATCAGCGCCGACTGTGAGGCTTGCTGGTCGCAGGGCGGCCCCAGGCCCGCGCCTGGCGAAGTCGCGCTGGACTGGATCGTTCCCGGCGTCAAGGGGGACGACGCTGCGTTGTCGGCCGCCGCCAGCCGCGACGCCCTCACCCGCCTGGCAGCGCTCGACCGCGCCGCACCGGCTGCCAGCGACGCCGTGCAGCACCGGGTCCAGGCCGCCAGACGCGGCCTGCGCGTGAGCCACGGGCCGCCCATTAACGGCTACCTCGGTACCTCGATCGAGTTCAAGTCGCCCGGACCCGGACACTGGTCGTCCTGGCTGCTGCTGGTCGAAACCATTCCTGCCGGCGCCGAAGGCACGCCGATCGAGCGCAACCTGGTGCGCAACGCGCTGGAGTCGTCCTGGGGCGGCTCCGGGCCGCTGTCCAGGGACGAGCTGGCACGGCTTTATGAGTCGCGCCCCATGGGCATTGCCGACGGCGCCCAGCCCTCCCGGCTGCGGGTCGTCGGGTGGATGCTCGACGGGCGAGGGCGTATGCGGGCCATCGCGCAGTCGCACTGCACGCCTGCCGGTCCGGGCGGGTAGAATCAAGCACCGGGCCCAAGCAATTGCGTCCGGTTTTTGTTTTTCGGCTCCGCCGGAAAAAGCCGGGCCAGATCCAAGCGCTCACCTGTGCACCGACAGCCTTCTGGAGCTTGGAAAAAATGGAAATCTTCGATTACGACAACGTCCTGCTGTTGCCACGCAAGTGCCGCGTCGACAGCCGGTCCGAATGCGACGCCAGCGTCGAGCTGGGCGGGCGCAGTTTCCGCATCCCGGTCGTGCCGGCCAACATGAAGACCGTGGTGGACGAAAAGATCTGCCTCTGGCTGGCGCAGAACGGCTACTTCTACGTCATGCACCGGTTCGACCTCGACAACGTCAAGTTCGTGCGCCACATGAAGGCCAAGGGCGCGTTCGCCTCGATCTCGCTGGGCGTCAAGAAGCCCGATTACGACACGGTCGATGCGCTCGCGACAGCGGGCCTGGAGCCCGAGTACGTGACCATCGACATCGCGCATGGCCATGCCGACACGGTCAAGAACATGATCGCCCACCTGCGCTCCAAACTGCCCGCGACCTTCATCATCGCCGGCAATGTCGGAACGCCCGAGGCGATCATCGACCTGGAGAACTGGGGCGCGGACGCCACCAAGGTCGGCATCGGCCCGGGCAAGGTCTGCATCACCCGGATGAAGACCGGCTTTGGGACGGGAGGCTGGCAGCTGTCGGCGCTCAAGTGGTGCGCGCGCGTGGCGACCAAGCCGATCATCGCCGACGGCGGCATCCGCGAACACGGCGACATCGCCAAGAGCGTCCGCTTCGGCGCGACCATGGTCATGATCGGCTCGATGCTGGCCGGCCACGAAGAGTCGCCGGGCGCGACCGTGGAGGTCGACGGCAAGCTGTTCAAGGAGTACTACGGCAGCGCGTCGGACTTCAACAAGGGCGAGTACAAGCACGTCGAAGGCAAACGCATCCTGGAGCCGGTCAAAGGCCACCTGACCGACACGCTGCGCGAGATGGAAGAAGACGTGCAGAGTTCGATCAGCTACGCCGGCGGCCGCAAGCTGCTGGATATCCGCAAGGTGAACTACGTCATCCTGGGTGGGGACAACGCGGGCGAACACCTGCTGATGTGACCCGTTGGCGCCACTTCACGGCGCCAGCAAGTCCATCGCGATGCGGTGCAGCCGGTGCCCCGGCTGCACCAGCGCTTCCAGCACGCTGAAGTGATTCAGCCCGGGCAGCATCTCGCACACCGGCACCCGCTGCGTCCCCCACGCGTCACGCAGCAGCGTCGCCTGCCGGTGAAACTCCTCGCTCTCGTCGCCTCCCGCAACCGCTGCCATGGCGCCGTGCGGCGGCGCCGGCAGCAGCGCCGGACTGGCCTGACGGACCTGCTGCGGCGTGAGGTTCAGGTTCCCGAGATAAGGCGTATGCAGGATCGGCTCCAGGTCGTGCAGGCCGGAGATCGACAACGCATTCTTCACGAGGTCGGGCGGCAGGTCCTTTGCAAATGCAGGCCAGACGCAGGCCATCATCATCGCCGCCAGGTGCCCGCCGGCGGAATGCCCGGCGACCGTGATGCGGGACGGATCACCGCCCTGCCTGGCGATGTTGCGCCAGGTCCAGGCCAGGGCGCGGACCATCTGCATCGTGATCTCGGGCACCGTCACGGCCGGAGCGAGCGCGTAATTGGGGATCACCACGCAGACGCCCTGGCGCGTGAACGCGGGTGCGATGAAGGCGTGGTCGCGCTTGTCGAGCGAGCGCCAGTAGCCGCCATGAATGAAGAAAAGCACGGGCGCATCGGGGGTGGCGGTAGCGAACACGTCCAGGTGCTCGTTGGGGCCGCCGCCATAGCGCAAGTCCAGCTCGCGCGTCTCCGAGCGCAGCGCGTCGGCGGAAGCCGCCGCCCAGCGCCGGAAATGGTCCGCGTAGTCAGGCACCAGGTCGCGGTTGTTGTACATGCGGTCTAGCCAGGCCGCGTCCCAAGTTGTCGCCATTCGAAAATTCTCCTGTTGGGTAGCCATCTTGGCACAGGGGATTTGCATTTTCCCGAGGTCTACTGTATTCTGTATACAGAGTACGACAATGCCTGCCTGAATGACCGCCCATCTCGTCAAACTGGAAGCCGCGCCCGACCTCGTCGAGCAGGTCTACCACAGCCTGCTGGATGCGATCAGCGAAGGCTCGCTGGCGGCCGGCGTGCGCCTGACCCAGGAAGACATCGCGGAACGGCTCGCCGTTTCACGCCAGCCGGTGCTGCAGGCGCTACGCCAGTTGAAACAAGACGGCTTTGTGCTGGATGCGCCGGGCCGGGGGGTGTTGGTGGCGCCGCTGGATCCGGACTGGATTTCGAAGGTGTACCAGGTGCGAGGCGCGCTCGACGCCCTCGCCGCGCGGCTGGCAGCGGCGCAGCGCTTTCGCATCGACCCGAAGCTGATCGATCACGGCCGCAAGATGGCGCGCGGGCGCAATGTCAAGGCCATGATCGATGCCGACATCGCCTTCCACAACGCCATCTATGCGGCCTCGGGCAACCCCTTGATCGAGCAGAGCGCGCACCAGCACTGGCGCCATCTGCGCCGCGTGATGGGCGCGGTGCTGCAGTCGTCCCGGCAGCGCGAAGCCGTCTGGGACCAGCACGAAGCCATTGCCAGGGCCATCGCCGCCGGCGACGGCGAACGCGCCGCGAGATTGATCGACGACCACAGCCGGCAAGCCAGCGAGAACCTGGCCGGCGGCCTTTCCCTTGTTCTCAAGACCCGTGAAGGAGACACACCGTGAAATTGACAAAAGAGCAGCTGGACCGGTTCGACCGCGAGGGCTACCTGTTTTTCCCCGGCCAGTTCACGCCCGAGGAAACGCGGACGCTGACTGCGGCGGTGCCCGAGCTGTACAGCCGGCGGGACGCCTACAACGTGCGGGAAAAAGGCAAGGACGCCGTGCGCATTAACTTCGCCGCGCACCTGGTGAGCGAGCCGTTTGCGAAGCTCGCGCGCCATCCCCGCATGATCGGGCCGGTGATGGACCTGTTCGACGAGCAGGTGTACATGCACCAGTTCAAGATCAACGGCAAGGCGGCTTTCGAGGGCGACGTCTGGCAGTGGCACCAGGACTACGGCACCTGGCTGAACGACGACATGATGCCGACCGAACGGGCGATGAACGTCGCCATCTTCCTGGACGACGTGAATGAGTTCAACGGGCCGCTGATGTTCATTCCCGGCAGCCACAAGAAAGGCGTGGTCGAAGCCAAGCACGACCTCACGACCACGAGCTACCCGCTCTGGACAGTGGACAATGCGCTGATCGAAAAGCTGGTCGAACGCGCCGGCGGAAAAGATGGCGGCATCGTCTCACCCAAGGGCCCGGCCGGCTCGATGATCCTGTTCCATAGCTGCCTGGTGCATGCCTCGGGCAGCAACCTGTCGCCCTGGCACCGCGTGAGCGTGTATCTGAGCCTGTGCGCGGTCAGCAACCACATCCGGCGCTTCAAGCGGCCCGAATTCATCGCGCAACGCGACTTCACCCCGATCGAAACCCTGCCGGACGACTGCCTGCTGAAGGACTATCCGGTCGACTTGCCCTGGAAAGACGGCCTGCCTGCCAGCGCGCTGCAGACCAGCAGCGTGCCTTTCGACGAAATGAAAAAAGTGACGACCAAGGTCGTCGTCCCCGCGTAGCTCCGCGGGAATGACAAAGGAAAGAAATGTCTCTTTACACCAAACTCCAGCAACGCGCGGCCGACGGCAAGCCGGTGCGCATCGGCCTGATCGGCGCCGGCAAGTTCGGCTCGATGTACCTCGCGCAGGTGCCGCGCACACCCGGTGTCCACCTGGTGGGCATCGCCGACCTGTCGCCCAATGCGGCACGCACCAATCTCGCCCGCGTCGGCTGGAAGCCGGACGCCACCCGCGCCACGTCGCTCGACGACGCCATCAAGACCGGAACCACCCACGTCGGCGAAGACTGGCAGGCATTGGTGCGCCATCCAGCCATCGACGTCATCGTCGAGTGCACCGGCCACCCGATCGCCGCGGTCGACCATTGCCTCGAAGCATTTGCCAACGGCAAGCACGTGGTCAACGTGACGGTCGAGGCCGATGCGTTTTGCGGACCGCTGCTGGCACGACGCGCGGCTGAGGCGAACGTCATCTACTCGCTCGCGTTTGGCGACCAGCCGGCGCTGATCTGCGATCTTGTGGACTGGGCGCGGACCTGCGGCTTTCCGGTGGTGGCCGCCGGCCGTGGCCACAAGTGGCTGCCGCACTTTGCGGAATCGACGCCAGAAACAGTCTGGGGCTACTACGGCCTCACGCCGGAGCAGGCCGAGCGCGGCGGGCTGAATCCGAAGATGTTCAACAGCTTTC
>JANXVP010000402.1 GCA_025351615.1 Ramlibacter sp.
GCAAGCCTGTCACTGAAGACTATGTGCCGCTGCTTCCGTGGCTCGGGGTGATGTGGTGGGGGATGGCGGCGGGGCAGTGGCTGCTGCAGCGCCATCGCCACCTGCTGAGCCGTCCACTTCCCGAGCTCTTTTCGTCGCTCGCATGGATGGGTCGCTGGAGCCTGTCCTGGTACATGCTGCACCAGCCGCTTCTGTTTGGCCTTTTGCTATCTCTGCGCTAGCCCGACGAATGCTCAACAGTTAAAACGTAGGGCACTCGTCCTACAAGCCGGGCGACGACGCGCTCGTAACGTGATTGCTGGCAATCCCGCCCGCACCTACGGAAACCCAATGCCCAAATCCAAGCAACCCGATGCCGCGAATCCCGCAGCGGAACAGATGCGCCAGACGCAGGAACTTGCAGCTGCCTTCCCCTTCAACGCCAGCAAGGCGATGGAGCACGGCGCGGCGAACGGCAGAAAGCCGCCCGCCGGACAAACTGCGCAGCCCGCGTCGCGGTTGCCAGGCGCCAGCACGCTGTCTGAAGCCAACGGCTCGCAGAAGACGGGCAGCGTTGCAGCTGCAGGCGTCAATTCCTCGATCGAGCCGCTCGACCGCGTGCGTGTCGATTCATCAGGGCAGGCGCTGACCACCAACCAGGGCGTCGCCATCGCGGACAACCAGAATTCGCTTAAGGCCGGGCCCCGCGGTCCGGTGCTGCTGGAAGATTTCATCCTGCGCGAAAAGATCACGCACTTCGACCACGAGCGGATCCCGGAACGCATCGTCCACGCGCGCGGTTCCGGCGCCCACGGCTTCTTCGAGTGCTATGAGCCGCAGACCCAGCTGACCAAAGCCGCGCCTTTCAAGGAAGCGGGGAAAATCACGCCGGTGTTCGTTCGCTTCTCCACGGTGGCCGGCGAGCGCGGCTCAAAAGACACAGCCCGCGACGTGCGCGGCTTTGCCGTCAAGTTCTACACCGACGAGGGCAACTGGGACCTGGTGGGCAACAACATGCCCGTGTTCTTCATCCAGGACGCGATGAAATTTCCGGACCTGGTGCATGCGGTCAAGGCCGAGCCGCACAACGCGATCCCGCAGGCCGCCAGCGCCCACGACACCTTCTGGGACTTCATCTCGCTGATGCCGGAATCGACCCACATGATGATGTGGGTGATGTCGGACCGCGCCATCCCGCGCAGCTTCGCGACGATGCAGGGCTTTGGCGTGCACAGCTACCGCCTGGTCAACGAGGCCGGTGCGTCGGTCTTCGTCAAATTCCACTGGGAGCCGAAATACGGCACCCATTCGCTGGTGTGGGACGAAGCGGTCAAGATTTCCGGCGCCGATCCGGACTACCACCGTCGCGACCTGTGGGAGCGGATTGAATCGGGCGCCTATCCGGAATGGGAACTGGGCCTGCAGGTCTTTACCGAACAGCAGGCGGAAAAGTTCAGCTTCGACATTCTCGACGCAACCAAGATCATTCCGGAAGAACTCGTCCCCGTAAAAATTGTCGGGCGCATGGTGCTGGACCGCAACCCGGACAATTTCTTCGCCGAAACCGAGCAGGTGGCTTTCTGCACCGCGCACGTCGTCCCCGGCATCGACTTCTCCAACGATCCGCTGCTGGCCGGCCGCATCCATTCGTACGTGGACACCCAGATCACGCGTCTGGGCGGCCCCAACTTCCATGAGCTCCCGATCAACGCACCGATCGTGCCGGTGCACAGCAACCAGCGCGACGGCATGCACCGCCAGGCGATTCCCCGCGGCCGCGTGTCGTACGAGCCCAATTCGCTGGGCGGCGGCTGTCCGTTCCAGGCCGGCGCGGCGCAGGGCTTCGTCTCGACTGCCTTGCGCATCCAGGAGCGCGAACAGGACAAGGTGCGCGCCAAGCCGGAAAAATTCGCCGACCATTACACCCAGGCGACCTTGTTCTACGAGAGCCAGACCCCGGTGGAGCAGGCCCATATCGCCGCTGCGTTTCGATTCGAATTGAGCAAGCTGACGGTGCCGGCGATCCGGGAGCGCATGGTGGCCTCGTTGCGCAACGCATCGGAGGCCTTGGCACGCAAGGTTGCCGACGGGCTGGGCATGGACCCGATGCCGGCGCCGATGCCGCGCGCCTTGCCCAAGCCACCCAAAGCCGAAGTGGCGAAGTCACCGACGCTGTCGCTCACAGCGCGGCCCGGCGACGGCTCGATCAAGGGCCGCAAGGTCGCCATCCTCGTTGCGCCTGGCGTAGAGGGCGAATCGATTGCCCGTCTGCAGGCCGCGCTGGTGGATCAAGGGGCGGTCGGCCGGCTGGTCGGGCTTCGGATCGGGCCGATGAAGACAGCGTCAGGCGCGGTCATCACCGCCGATTGCTCGATGGAAAACGAGCCGGGCTTCCTGTTCGATGCCCTCGCTTTGCCGGACGGCGAAAAGGCGGTCGCTGCCCTGGCGGCCGACGCCCACACCATGGACTTCATCAAGGACCAGTTCCGCCACTGCAAGACCATCCTGGCGCTTGGGGCGTCCACGACGCTACTCGAGAAAGCCGGCATCCCTCGCAACGGCGCTGACGCCGGACTGGTGCTGGCGAAAGCCTCGGGCGCGCAGGCCGCGATCCAGGCCTTCATCGCAGGCATGGTGAAGGATCGGCACTTCGAGCGCGAAACCGATCCGCCGCTGGTCTGACGACAACAAAAAAGGCGCCGGGGGGCGCCTTTTTCATGCTTCTTCGGCCCCCGATCCGGGCCTTATTCGATTTTCGCCTTCGAGCGCAATTCGTCCTGGAACTTGGTGATCTTGACCTGCGACAGCTGCTGGACAATCTGCGGCTTGACGTCGTCCAGCTTGGGCAACTGCGCTTCGCGCGTGTCGTCCAGCCGGATCACGTGATAGCCAAACTGGGTCTTCACCGGAACGTCGGTGACCTGGCCCTTCTTGAGCTTGACCAGCGCTGCCGAGAACTCGGGCACATAGCTGCCCGAATTGGCCCAGTCGAGATCGCCGCCATTGGCGCCGGAGCCCGGATCCTTGGACTGCTTCTTGGCGATCTCGTCGAACTTGCCGCCCTTCTTCAGGCTGGCGATGATGGCCTTGGCGTCGTCCTCCTTTTCGACCAGGATGTGGCGGGCCCGGTATTCCTTGCCACCGTTGCTCGCGGCGAACTTGTCGTATTCGGCCTTGATCTCGGCGTCGGTCACCGGGTTCGCCTTCTGGTACTCGGTGAACAGCTCGCGGATCAGCAGGGTCTGGCGCGCCAGCTCCATCTGGGCCTTGAAGTCGTCGGTAGCCTCCAGCCCGCGTTTTTGCGCTTCCTGCATGAAGATTTCACGCGAGATCACTTCGTCCTTGATCTGGCCGGTTATTTCCGGCGTCATCGGGCGGCCCGCTTTCGCCAGCTGGGCGGCCAGCACGTCGGCGCGCGCCTTCGGCACCGGCTTGCCATTGACGATTGCGATGTTCTGCGCCGACGCCGGCAAGGCAATGCACAGAGCGGCCACGGCGAGGGCCGAAAGAAGGTGTTTTTTCATGGGGTTCCGCTGAAGTCCGAGGGAGATAAAAAAGGGTCAGAAGGTTTCGATTGCAAGGGCGTGCAGCCCCCTGTCGATGAATTCTTGCAGCGCATCATACACAAGGCGATGGCGCGCCACGCGCGGCTTTCCTTCGAACAGGGGCGACGCGATCCGTACCCGGAAATGGGTGCCGGCCCCGCTGCCATCGGCACCGGCATGGCCGGCGTGGGCGGCGCTTTCGTCCAGCACCTGGAGCGAAGTCGGCTGCAGGAGTTCCGTCAGGCGCCGTTCGAGCGCGGTCGCAGTAATTCCGGTCAGTGCACTCACGATTTCGACGCTTCGTCGGCGTTCAGGAAGCGTCCCAGGTAGAGCGCCTGCGCAACCACGAACGCTCCCATCAGGCCGAGGCCGCCGAACAGCTTGAAGTTGACCCAGGTGTCGGTGTCGAAGTTGAAAGCGACCCAGAGGTTGAGCACGCCCATCAGGGTAAAGAAAACGATCCAGCTCCAGTTGGTCACGCGCCAGGCCGGCTCAGGCAACTGCATCTGGGATCCCATCAAGGACTTCAGGAGGTTCTTGCGGAAGATCAGCTGGCCTGCCGCCAGCGTCCCGGCCATCATCCAATACAGCACCGTCGGCTTCCATTTGATGAAGGTGTCGTTGTGGGCCACGATGGTCGCGCCGCCGAACAGGACGATCACCCCCAGGCTGACCCATTGCATGGGTTCGACCTTGCCGGTCTTGTAACGCAGCCAGCCGATCTGCCCCACGGTGGCGACGATGGCTACGGCCGTCGCCACGTAGATGCCCCATACCTTGAAGGCAACGAAAAACAGGATGATCGGAAAAAAGTCCAGCAGCAGTTTCATGGGCGTGACGGTTTTTCCGCCTCGGGCGTGAAGTCCAGGGAAGCCGAATTCATACAGTAACGCAGCCCGGTGTCGGTCGGACCGTCGGGAAACACGTGTCCCAGGTGCGCTCCGCATTGGGCACAGACGGTTTCGGTGCGCGCCATGCCGTGGCTGCGATCGACGATGTCCTTGATCGCGCCCGGCACTGCTTTGGAGAAGCTCGGCCAGCCGCAGCCGGCATCGAACTTGGTGACCGAGTCGAACAGCTTGTTGCCGCAGCTGATGCAGTGATAGCTGCCGTCGGCCCATACCGCGTCGTACTTGCCGGTGAAGGGCCGCTCGGTGGCGGCATGGCGGGTGACTTCATAGGCGCCGCGTTCGGCTCCCCGGGAGGCGAGCGATGCCTTCCATTCGGCCTCGGTTTTCTGGACAGGGTAGGTCATGACGAACAGCTAATCTCGATGTGGGAGGCCCAGTCGGGCGGGAACCCGGCCAATTCCTCGTGCCCGGGATGTTCTTCAAATGGGGCTTGCAGCAGACCCAACAAGCTTGTGACCATGGAAAAGTCGCCAAGTTTCGCCTGCCGGATCGCCAGTTCGCCCAGATGGTTGCGCAAAACGTATTTTGGATTGGTTTTGAGCATCAAATCACCCGTCTGTCGGGCATCTTCAGCCGCCAGCCGACTGGAATATTGTTGCAGCCAGGCGTCGAAACCGGCGCGGTCGAGGAACAGGTCACGGACATTTTCCGCAGCCTGCCCGGCCACATGCCGTGACAACCGGCGCCAGAAGATGGTGTAGTCGACGCCGTCCTGGGCCAGAAGCTTCAGGATGCCTTCGATCAGCGCGCGGTCAGCGTCCCGGGCCACGGCCAGTCCGAGCTTGGCGCGCATCCGCGCCTCCATTTCGTGCGGGAAAACCGTCTTGTACGACTCCAGCGCAGCCAGTGCGAGCTCCTGGTCCCCGATCAGCGGCAGCAGCGCCTGTCCCAGGCAAAAGAGGTTCCAGTAGGCGACATTGGGCTGCTTGTTGTATGCATACCGGCCCTGCTCGTCGCTGTGGTTGCAGACGTGGCCCGGGATGAACGCATCGAGAAACTGGAACGGGCCGTAATCGATCGTCAGGCCCAGGATGCTCATGTTGTCGGTATTCATGACGCCATGGCAAAAGCCCACGGCCTGCCATTGCGCCACCATCGCCGCCGTCCGCTCGCTCACCTGCTCGAGGAAAGCGGTATAAGGGTTGCCGGAACATTTGCCGCTGGTGCGGCATTCGGGATAGAACCGATCGATTACGTAGTCCGCCAGGACCCGCAGGTCGTCGTGCTGTCCGCGGGCCGAGAAGTGCTCGAAGTGACCAAAGCGGATAAAGCTCGGCGCGACGCGGGTCACCACCGCAGCGGTCTCGACTTCTTCGCGCCGCACCGGCGCATTGGCGCCGGTAAGCGCGAGCGCGCGGGTGGTGGCACTCCCCAGCCCCTGCATGGCCTCCGACCCCAGGTATTCCCGGATGCTGGAGCGCAGCACGGCGCGGCCATCGCCCATCCTGGAATAGGGTGTGCGGCCAGCTCCCTTGAGCTGCAGCTCCTGCGGACCCGTGGCCGTTTCCAGTTCGCCGAGCAGGATGGCGCGTCCGTCCCCGAGCTGCCCGGCCCAGACCCCGAACTGGTGGCCGCTGTAAACGCTGGCCAGCGGGCGGCTGCCGGGCAGCAGTCGATTGCCGGTCAGCGCGTCCACCACGGCAGGCGACGAAAGCCACTGGGGGTCGAGACCGAGTTCCGCGGCCAGCGACAGATTGAGGCTGATCAGGGACGGGGCGGGCAAGGGCGTCGGCTGCAGTTCGGTGAAGAAGGCCGGGCCCAGCCCGGCAAAGCTGTTGGGCCAGGACAGCCTCTGATTGACCCCTGCAGAAGGCGCCGTCCAAGTGTCTTCCATGCATCGATTGTCCCGCTTCGGCGGCCGGTACGCAGCCGCAGGGTCATCGGAACAATCGGCGCCATGGGGAATTTACCTAACGGCGACGGATGACTTACGGCCTGAATAGCAAG
>JANXVP010000508.1 GCA_025351615.1 Ramlibacter sp.
TTCAGGCGGCCCTCGACGTAGATCGGCCGCCCCTTCTTGACGTATTCGCCGGCGATCTCGGCCAGCCGGTCATAGAAGGTGATGCGGTGCCACTGCGTGTCTTCGATGGTTTCGCCGCTGGTCTTGTCCTTGCGCTTGCTCGACGTGGCGAGTGTCACGTTGGCCACGGCCGCTCCCGACGGCAGGTAGCGGATCTCGGGATCGCGGCCGCAGTTGCCGACGAGGATGACTTTGTTGACGGATGCCATGGAAATGTTCCTCCAGGAGTTGGGTGGATTATGTCGCCTGGGCCTCGCTGGCCAGCACCTCGTCGGCGGACTTTGCCGGCCGGGGTGCCCGCATCGGCCAGGCCACGACGAACCAGAGCAGCATCAGCCCCGCACAGGCGGCGAACAGCCCTGATGATCCAACGTTCTTGGCCAGCCAGCCGCCGACTGCGCCACCGGCGAAGAAGCCCAGCGACTGGAGGGTGTTGTAGACGCCCAGCGCCGCGCCCCGGGCATGCGGCGGCGCAATCCGCGACGCCATGCTCGGCTGGCTGGCCTCCAGCACATTGAAACCGCAGAAAAACACGAACAGCAGCACGGCCAGCTGCGGCACGTCCGGTTGCCGGGCCACCGCGATCAGCCCGATCTGCACCAGGCCCACCAGCGCGATCGCGGCCAGGAACACCGCCCGAAGATAACCCCGGCGCTCCAGCGGGAACAGGGTGAAGCCCATCACAACGAAGGAGCCGAGCACCGCCGGCAGGTACACGTGCCAGTGGTCCTGCTTGGCGAGGCCGGCCTGTACCAGCAGCGCGGGAATCGCCACCCACATCGCCAGCTGCACCGCATGCAACACGAACACGCCGATGTCCAGCCGCAGCAATCCGGAGTGGTTGAGCACCTCCGACAGGCGCCCGCGCGCCAGGTTCTTGTGCTGCAGCGGCTCCGGCGGCGTCCAGAAGAGCACCACCGCGATGCAGGCCAGGGCCAGAGCGCCGGTGACGGCAAACAATCCGCCCAGGCCGATGTGGGCGGCCAGCAGTGGCGCGGCGACCAGCGACAGCGCAAACATCAACCCGATACTCGCTCCGACCAGAGCCATCGCCTTGGTGCGCACCTCGTCCCGGGTCTGGTCGGCCAGCAAGGCTGTCACGGCGGCCGATACGGCGCCGGCGCCTTGCAGCGACCGGCCGGCGAGCAGGCCACCCAAACTGTCCGCCGCCGCGGCTACGAAGCTGCCCGCCGCGAAGACCAGCAAGCCGATAACGATGGTGCGCTTGCGCCCGAACCGGTCCGAGGCCATGCCGAACGGGATCTGCAGCAGGCCCTGTGTCAGGCCGTAGATGCCCATCGCCAGGCCCACCCGTGCCGGGTCGTCGCCGCCCGGATAGCGCGCAGCCTCGAGGGCGAACACCGGCAGCACGAGGAACAGGCCCAGCATCCGGGCGGCGAAAATGGCGGCGAGCGAGACGCTGGAGCGGCGCTCGACTGCCGTCATGCGGCTGGAGGTGATGGATGGGGGGCTTGGATTCACGAAAAAAAGCGAGCGGGGATCAAGGCCCGCCGGACTGAAAAAGCCGGCCGGACCCCCATTCTCCCGTATCGGGCCGGCGGCCCGCTCGCACCAGCCTGCAGGCCGGTTTATCATGGTCGGTTTTCCCCGGGCAGCCCCGTTGAACTCTTCCGCAGAAGGCAAATTCCCGAACGACCCTGAGGAGGGCAAGCACCGCGAGGATGGTGATGACGGCAAGTATCTCGCCGGCGCCGTCCATCGCCGGATCGCGATCCGCGGCGCGCGCACCCACAACCTCAAGAACATCGACCTCGACATCCCCCGCAACCAGCTGGTGGTGATCACCGGGCTGTCGGGTTCGGGCAAATCGTCACTGGCTTTCGACACGCTTTACGCAGAAGGCCAGCGCCGCTACGTCGAGAGCCTGTCGACCTATGCCAGGCAGTTCCTGCAGCTGATGGACAAACCCGACGTCGACCTGATCGAAGGGCTGTCGCCGGCGATCTCGATCGAGCAGAAGGCCACCAGCCACAACCCGCGCTCCACAGTGGGCACCGTCACCGAAATCCACGACTATCTGCGCCTGCTGTTCGCCCGCGCCGGCACGCCGTACTGTCCCAACCACGGCATTGCGCTGCAGTCGCAGACGGTGGCGCAGATGGTCGACGCGGTGCTGGCACTGCCGGCGGACACCCGGCTGATGATCCTGGCGCCGGTCGCGCGCGATCGCAAGGGCGAGTTCCACGACGTCTTCACCGACATGCAGGCGCGTGGCTACGTGCGCTTTCGGGTCAACGGCCAATCCTACGAATTCGACCAGTTGCCCAAGCTGAAGAAGACCGAAAAGCACGACATCGACGTCGTCATCGACCGGCTGAAAGTGCGGCCCGACCCCGAGCCGGAGGCAAGAGGGCAGTTGCGGCAGCGGCTGGCCGAGAGTTTCGAGGCGGCACTGCGGCTGGCCGACGGCCGGGCCATCGCGCTCGAAATGGACTCCCGCCCCGGGCCGGCCGCGAATCCCGAAAGCGGCGAGGCCCACTGGTTCAACGCCAAGTTCGCCTGCCCGATCTGCAACTACTCGATCAGCGAGCTCGAGCCGCGCCTGTTTTCGTTCAACTCGCCAGTGGGCGCCTGCCCGACCTGCGACGGCCTGGGCCACATGGAATTCTTCGACCCGGCGCGGGTGGTCGGCTTCCCGACGCTGAGCCTGGCCAGCGGCGCGATCAAGGGCTGGGACCGGCGCAACGCCTATTACTTCAGCCTGATCGAAAGCCTCGCGAAACACTACAAGTTCGACGTCGACACCCCGTTCGAAGCGGTGCCGGCGCCAGTGCAGCAGGCGGTCCTGCGCGGGTCCGGCGAGGAGGAGATCCGTTTCAGCTACACGATGGAATCCAGTTCCGCGGCCGGACGCAAGGTG
>JANXVP010000534.1 GCA_025351615.1 Ramlibacter sp.
CCGACCGCCGCCGTGGACAACTCTGCACCGTCAGCAACCCGCCCGCAGTCCACTTATAAATCGGGGAAAGCTGTTCAGACAAGCGGAGCCACTTCTGCCCTAAGTGGTGATCTTTCGCTCGGAAGCGATGGTCACATTGTCGCGGGCCATTTTGCAAGCGCTTCGTCGGTGCAGCTAAGAGCCGACGGTGGCGGACCCTGTATGCCCTCGCCGCTTCTGGAGAAGCGAGGAGCCGGCGCCGGTTGAACGACGCCAGCCAACTTGCAATAGGTGCCGCGTGCCACAAGGTGGGGATGTGATTGCGCCTCGGTGAAGCCCAGAACCGGCGCGACGCAGGCATCCGTTCCGTCAAATGCGGCCGTCCATTCAGCACGGTTTCTAGTCTTGAAAATGGCCCCAAATCTGGCGCTCAGTTCGGGCCAACGCGCACGGTTTTGTTGTGGAGCATCTGCCGGATCGATCCCCAAAATGGTACAGAGCGTGGCAAAGAATTTTGGCTCGATTGCGCCGACAGCCATGTAGTGGCCATCCGATGTCAAATAAGTGCGGTAGTAATGCGCTGCGCCGTCCAGCATGTTGGTGCCGCGCTCGGTATTCCAGTCGCCGCGCGCCACACGCCCAGCGTAAAGTGCCATCAGCGACGCCGTGCCGTCCATGACGGCGGCGTCGACGACTTGCCCTTTGCCACTTTTCTGCACCTCATAGAGTGCGGCCAAGATGCCGGTAGTGAGGTAGAGAGAACCCCCACCGTAATCACCCACAAGGTTCATCGGCGGCAGAGGTTCACGGTCCATTGGCCCCATGGCGGCCAGCGCGCCGCCAAGTGCGATGTAGTTGATGTCGTGTCCCGCCGTTTCTGCCAGCGGTCCGGTCTGCCCCCAGCCCGTGAGCCGGCCGTAGACGAGCGCCGGATTTCTTGCTAGCACCACGTCCGGGCCAAGGCCAAGTCGCTCCATCACGCCGGGGCGAAACCCCTCGATGAGCACGTGCGCGCGCGATAGCAACTCCAGGGCCTGCGCGACGTCTTCAATCTGCCGCAGATTCAACTCGACCACGCGCCGCCCGCGCGAGACGATGTCGAACGGCGGGCGGACTCCCGCGCCGGGTCGGTCAATGCGCAGCACGTCGGCGCCCATGTCGCTTAGCAGCATGGCCGCGAAGGGCCCCGGGCCGATACCGGCGAATTCGATCACGCGCAGATCGGCCAGGGGGCCCTTGGCGGTTGGAGCGTTCATGGCGCGTTGTTCTTGCATCGAAAGAGCCTCCAGATGGGCACGAAGGGTCGCAAAGTGCCTCGCATCGATTGCCGATGATGGTTAAACTATTTTATAATGATGAAAGATATTTCTCAATAGTGAATTTTAATAGAGAGGTACTCTGTGGCCGGTCCATTTTCCCATTTGCGCGTGATCGACCTGTCGCGCATCTTGGCGGCGCCCCTCGCCGCGCAGAATCTGGCCGACCTTGGCGCTGAAGTCATTAAGGTTGAGCGGCCCGGCAGTGGCGACGACACGCGCGGCTTCGGCCCGCCGTGGATGAAGGATGGAGAGGGAAATGACACGCGGGAGTCGGCGTACTTCCTCGCGGGCAACCGCAACAAGAAATCCGTTACGCTGGACATCAGTGCACCACAAGGCCAGGAGATCTTGCGTCAACTCATCAAGAAAAGCGACGTGCTGATCGAGAACTACAAGGTTGGCAATCTGGCGCGCTATGGCTTGGCTTACGAAGACTTGAAGAAGATCAACCCCGGATTAATTTACTGTTCGGTGACGGGGTTCGGTCAGACCGGGCCGTATGCCGAAAGGCCCGGCTACGACTTCGTGTTCCAGGGCATGGGCGGCATGATGAGCATCACCGGCGAGCGAGACAGCGAGCCGGGCGGCGGGCCGCAGAAGGTGGGCGTTCCCATCGTGGATTATCTGACGGGCCTGTACACCAGCATTGCGCTGACGGCGGCCATTGCGCACCGTGAGCGGACCGGCGAAGGCCAATTCATCGACATGGCGCTGCTTGACACCGCCGTCGCCGTGAACGTGACCCAGGTTATTTCGTATTTCTGCTCCGACAAGGTGCCGCAGCGCATGGGCAATGCGCATCCGCACATCGTGCCCTACGAGGTGTTTCCCACGTCGGATGGACACATCATCCTCGCCGTGGCTAACGACGCACAGTTCACGCGCTTCTGCGAAGTGGCCGGCTGCGAGAACCTGGCTCGGGACCCGCGTTTCACCGCCAACGCAGGACGCGTGGTCAATCGAGCAGAACTCATACCTGCCATTCGCGACATCATGGCGACGCGCACAAAGGCTGAATGGATGGTGGCGCTGGAGGCGCGCGACGTGGCCTGCGGCCCAATCAACACAATCGAGGAGGTTTTCAAAGACCCGCAGGTGCGGCACCGCGGCCTGCGCGTGGACATGCCGCACCCACTGGGTGCCGCAGCGCCTTTACTGGCCAATCCAATCAGACTGTCTGCATCGCCGGTTGAATACCGCAGCCCACCGCCCCTGCTGGGCGAGCATAGCGACGAGGTTTACAGGAATCTTCTGGGTATGGCAGACGGGGAGATCGCCGAGCTGCGCAGGGCTGGCGTGATTTGAATCGTTTTCTGCAAGGGCGCATCAGCGCTTCATCAGCACTTTGGCGGTGTATTCCAGAACCAGTTCCGCGCGCTGGTTAATCACGTTGACTTGCACGCCCAGGATACCGCGCCCGGCGTCCTGTATTTTCTTGCTGACGATCTCGACTTCGGCATGCAGGGTGTCCCCCGCCTTGACCGGGGTCTTGAAGCGAAAGCCGTCCATGCCGAGCCCGGCGAGCGTGTTGCCACCCAGCACGCTTTCCATCATGCCGCCGGACAAGGAGGCAGTGAGGAAACCCGGCGCAATCGGCTCGCCGAATGGCCCGGTCTTCGCGCGGTCATGATTGATGAACAGCGGCAACTGCATGCCAGCCATCGATGTGAAGTTGACCAGGTGCGCCTGCGTCACCGTGCGCCCGTAGCTCACATGCACATCTCCCACGATGAACGAGTCGAAGCCGGGTGATGCCGGCTCTATCCGGCGCTTGCCGGCAGTCGCCTCACCGGTCATTTCGCGATGCCCAGCGCCTTGGCGATGCGCGCCGTCTTTTCGATCTCGGCCTTCATGCTCTGGCTGAACTCTTCATTGGTCGGCGTAATCAGTTGCGCACCGAGACTCTGCAGTCGCGCGGCAACCTCAGGGGACTGCATGGCGTGCGTAATCAGCGCATGCAGGCGGGTCTGGGTCTCGCCCGGCGTGTCAGCGCGCGCCACAAAACCGTACCACAATGGCGTCGCCACATAGTTCGGCATGCCCATGCCTTCGGCCAGCGTAGGCACATCGGGCAGGGCTGGCGAGCGTTGCGTGTTGAACAGGCCCAATGCCTTGATCCGCCCCGACTTGATGTGCTGCAGCGATGTCGGCAAGCCCGCGGGGTACATGTCAATCTGCCCGCCCACCACATCGGTCATGGCCTGCGCCGTACTCTTGTAAGGAACCTCCACGATGTCGATGCCCGCCGCCTGCTTGAAGAGTTCCATCTCCAGCTGGCTCGGAGTCCCGGGACCTGAAGATGCGTAGCTCAGCTTGCCAGGATTACCCCGGGCATAGGCAATGAATTCTTTCAAGTCATTGACCGGTAGTGTCTGCCGGACGGTAAGCACGATGGGAATAATGGCGACCTTGGCCAGCGGAACAAAGTCTTTCAATGGGTTATAGGGTGCCTTGCTGTTGGTCCCCGGCACGATGGTGAACGGGTTGGCCACTATCAGCATCGTGTAGCCATCCGCGGGCGCCTGCATCGCCGCCAGCGTGCCGACGATGCCTCCGCCGCCTTCCTTGATGTCGATCACCACAGGTTGTTTGGTGTCTTCCGAAATCTTCTGGCCCACGGTGCGGGCAATCACCTCGGTGCCGGTACCTGCCGCAAAGGGCACGACGATATGGATCGGCTTGTTAGGAAAAGGGCCGCTTTGGCCCCATGCGGGCGCTGCCCCCAGCGTGACCGCCATTGCGGCAAGCAGGGGGACGACGTGGCGGCGGCGAATGGCAGGTGAGGTTTGCATGTGGGTCTCCTGAAGTTCAATTGGGTTGTACAAATGCGCCGTTAGCCCGGAGGGCCGCGATTTCCTTTTCACTGAATCCAAAGTCGCACAATATGTGCGCGCCGTCCGATCCCACATCGGGCCAGCGTGCGCGGCTGTCTTGCGGCCCGGGTGGAGCAATGCCTGGCGTGGCAGGAAAGTGAAATGCACGGCCCTGGTCGTGGGTGAGCGGTGCGGCGCCGACGGCCACAACATGCGGATCGACCAGCCAGTCGGTCAGCTGGTTCACGCGGCTTGCGACCACCCCCTGCGCTTGCAGAATGTCCAGCCACTGCGCCGTGCTGCGTTGGGCGAACACCGTACCGAACTCGGCCTCCAGATGGCGGCCATGGGGCGCGCGAAGCTGAAAGCTGGCAAAGCGAGGGTCGTCCGCCAGGTCCGACCGGGCCGTGGCCTTGCACAGGGCGCCGAAGTGCGCCTCCTTGCTCAGCGTGATGGCCAGCCAGCCGTCTAGCGAGCGATATACGCCGGCGGGAACGTTGATGGCCTGCGGCGCCTCCCCCTCCAGGCTGGCTTCGATGATCTTGGGTGTGAGGAACGCGGCGGTGGCCTGCATCAGGTTGATGTCCAGGTGCTTGCCGCCCGCACCGTCCCGGCGGGCGTACAAGGCGACAGATACCGCCTGGAAGGCATACAGTGCCGTCAGCGTGTCCACCGCCAGGAAGCCCAGGCGCCTGGGCTTGCCTTCGCCGTCGGAGTTAAGCGACATCATCCCCGAGAAGCCCTGGATTACGGTGTCCGTGGCGGGCAGGCTTGATTTGTCGCCAGACTGGCCGAAACCGCTGATGGACACATAGACCAGCTCACCGTTGTCGCGCGCAATGTCTACATAACCTATGCCGAGCCGCGCAGCGATGCCGGGACGGTAACTTTCGATCATCACGTCACACTGCGCGGCAATGCGCTTGACCATGGCAATGCTGCCTTCGCCCTTGAGATCCACGGCGATGCTTTGCTTGCCACGGTTGGCCATCAGGTCGATAGCCGAATGCGAGCCGTGCCGCGTTCCGATACCACGACTCCAATCGCCCTCGGGCGGCTCGAGCTTGATCACCTGCGCGCCGTACTGGCCGAGCAGCATTCCGCAATACGGGCCGGCCAAGCCCTGGCTGACATCCAGCACCCGTAGTCCCGCAAATGGCAGGCCGACGCCTGGGTCCGGGGAGTTGGGTTCGCAGATTCTGATTGACATCATACTTTCCCTATGGAAAACTATTTTTCATTATTGTGAATTCAGAAGCAGAACAAATCAAGCCCGCACACCTCACCTTTCCCTAGGAATAACCCGATGAGAAGCTTTGACCTTGACGACGAACTCTCGCCTGAACAGCAGTTGTTACGGGAGACCGTGGCCCGCTTTTTTGAACGCGAAGTCAGCCCCGCGGTTGGCGGCTTCGAGCAGCGTGGCGAGTTCGACTGGACGCTACCCGCGCGGCTAAAGGAGTTTGGCTACCTTGGCGGCTTTTTGGCTGAAGCCGATGGCGGCTACGGCATGTCCAGTATCGATTACACAGTTCTCATGGAAGAAGCCGGCTACTGCTGGCACAGCCTGCGCGCCATCCTGAACACCATGAACATGGCGATTCTGCTGTTGGCAAGGCTGGGCACGCCCGCGCAGAAGGAGCGCTACCTCAAACCGCTGATGGACGGCAAACTCAAGGTC
>JANXVP010000564.1 GCA_025351615.1 Ramlibacter sp.
GCCGCGGCGCCGGTGAGATCCTGCTCACCAGCATGGACCGGGACGGCACCAAATCGGGCTTCGACCTGGAGCTGACACGCGCTGTCAGCGATGCGGTGCCGGTCCCGGTGATTGCGTCGGGCGGCGTCGGCACCCTCGATCACCTGGCCGACGGAATCCAGCTGGGCGGCGCCGACGCCGTGCTGGCCGCAAGCATCTTTCATTACGGCGAGTTCACGGTCGGGCAAGCCAAGGCACGGATGGCCGAACGCGGGATTGCGGTACGGCTCTGAGACGGACACGCAGAATCGCTGACAATCCCGGTATGGATTGGCTCGACGACATCAAATGGGACCCGCAGGGCCTGGTGCCTGTCATCGCCCAGGAGGCCGGCAGCAAGGATGTGCTGATGTTTGCCTGGATGAACCGCGAAGCCTTGCACAAGACGGCAGAGCTTGGCCGGGCGGTGTACTTCAGCCGTTCGCGAGGCAGGCTCTGGTTTAAGGGTGAGGAATCCGGCAATGTTCAGACAGTGCATGAGATCCGGATGGATTGCGACAGCGACGTGATCCTGCTGACGGTGACGCAACTGGGTCATGATCCATCCATCGCCTGCCATACAGGCCGGCACAGCTGCTTTTTCAGCCGTCTGCGCAACGGGACCTGGGAGGCTATCGAGCCGGTCCTCAAGGATCCGGCCTCCATCTACAGCCAGCTCCAATGACCGCAAAAGCCGCTTTGCCACCAGCGCAATCCTCGTCGCAAGGGAGGTCGGTCGATGCGCTGGCGCGGCTGGCGGGCGTGATCGAGAGCCGTCTGCCTGCTCGCGGGGGCGACCCCGAAGCCAGTTATGTCGCGCGCCTGCTGCATCAGGGCCCTGATGCTTTCCTGAAGAAGATCGGCGAAGAGGCAACCGAGGTGGTGATGGCCGCAAAGGATGCCCAGCATGGCGGAAACCCGCAACGGATCGTCGCGGAAGTGGCGGACCTGTGGTTCCACAGCATGGTCGCGCTGGCACACTACGGCCTCACACCCGCCGATGTGATCGCCGAGCTGGAGCGTCGCGAAGGCATGAGTGGCATCGAGGAAAAGGCCTTGCGCAAGGCCATCAAGCGCGAAGGAGCAGGCAATGGCTGAAACCGATTATGCGGAACTAGACAGCAGGAGTTCAGGCGACCGCACCGTGATGCACGTGCTGTACGGCATGCACACGATTGCATGGTTCAGCATGGGCATGCTTGCCGTGATCGCGGTGGTCCTGAACTACGTCAAGCGCGCCGACGAGCACGAGCCGCTCTATGTCGCGCACCACAACTACATGATTTCCACTTTCTGGTGGACCCTGGTGTGGCTGGTGGTCACCGCGCCGCTGTGGCTGGTGTTCTTTTTCCCCGGCGTGGCCGCCTATTTCATCGTCTGGCTCTGGTATCTGTACCGCTGCGTGCGCGGCTGGATGCGCTTTGCCGACGGCAGGATGCCGCGCTGAGTTCCACTCTCCCTGTCATGACTGCGGACCATCCCGATTGCCTTTTTTGCAGGATCGCCCGTGGCGAGATCCCGGCGCGCAAGGTGTATGAAGACGACGAGCTGCTCGCGTTCCACGACATCCATCCGTGGGCGCCAGTGCATTTCTTGATCGTGCCGAAGGTTCACGTGCCTTCGCTGGCACAGGTGGACGACACGCACGCGCCGCTGCTGGGCCGGATGCTGACGCTGGCGCCGCGGCTGGCCCTGCAGGAGGGCTGCCGGCCCTATCCGGAAGGCGGCCACCGGGTGGTGATCAATACCGGGCGCGAGGGCGGCCAGGAAGTGCATCATTTGCATGTGCACGTGATGGGCGGACCGCGCCCCTGGCTCAAAGGCTGAGCTTTCACTGTCGGGTGGGCTGAACTTCGGCCCGCGACTAAAATCTACCAGATCGACTAGGAGTATTCCATGGGTTCATTTTCAATCTGGCACTGGCTGATCGTGCTGCTGATCATCGTGCTGGTGTTCGGCACCAAAAAACTGAAGAACATCGGCACTGACCTCGGCGGCGCGGTGAAGGGGTTCAAGGACGGAATCAAGGAAGGCTCCGCCCCTGAAGTCCCGGTGCCGCCGCAGCAGGTCGGGAGCGCTCCCGGCGCGGCCGACAAGACGACGATCGACGTCGAAGCCAAGAATCGTTCCTGATCGCGGGCCGTGCTCGATCTCGGCATTGAAAAGATCATGGTGATCAGCGTGGTTGCGCTGATCGTCATCGGTCCCGAAAAGCTGCCCCGGGTGGCGCGGACGGTCGGCACCTTGCTGGGCAAGGCGCAGCGCTACGTGGCAGACGTGAAGGCCGAGGTCAACCGCTCGATGGATCTTGAAGAGCTCAAGAAGATGAAGGAGACGGTGGAGACCGCCGCGCGCGACGTCGAAGGCTCGATCCACAGCGGAGCGGCCGACTTCGAGAAGCAATGGTCCGATGCAACCAGCACGGCCCACACAGCCCTGCCGTTGCCCCCTGCTTATCCCGAATACAGGAACCCCAGGAAGAAGTGGCGCATCAAGCAGGGCGCCACGCCGAACTGGTACAAGGCACGCAACGGCATCCGTACGCGCGCCCTGTCCGGCGCAGCCAGGGTGGCGAAGTACCGTCCGCATAAATTCAGCTGATGTCGGATATCCCCAACAAGGAAGACGAACTCGCCGGCACCGAACAGCCTTTCGTCGCCCACCTGGTCGAACTGCGCGACCGGCTGATCAGGGCGATCGTCGCGATCGCCATCGTCGCGGGCGTGCTGTTCCTGTACCCGGGACCAGCGGCGCTCTATGACATTCTGGCCGCGCCGCTGATCGCGACCCTTCCAAAGGGGGCGACGCTGATCGCGACTTCGGTGATCTCCCCCTTCCTGGTGCCGCTGAAGATCCTGCTGATGACGGCCTTTCTGGTGGCGTTGCCAGTGGTGCTTTACCAGGCGTGGGCATTCGTGGCGCCGGGCCTGTATTCGCACGAGAAGAAACTGGTGCTGCCGCTGGTGGTGTCCAGCACGCTGCTGTTCTTTATCGGGGTGGCCTTCTGTTATTTCTTCGTGTTCGGGCAGGTGTTTCGCTTCATTCAGGGCTTTGCACCCAAGAGCATTACCGCTGCACCTGACATCGAGGCTTACCTCAGTTTCGTATTGACGATGTTCCTGGCGTTCGGGCTGGCGTTCGAGGTTCCGATTGTCGTCGTGGTGCTGGCGCGCCTGGGCTTTGTGTCGATCGAAAAACTCAAGAGCTTCCGCGGCTATTTCATCGTGCTGGCCTTCATCATCGCGGCGGTGATCACTCCGCCTGATGTGGTGTCGCAGCTGGCGCTGGCGATTCCGATGGTCCTTTTGTACGAAGTCGGAATCTGGGCCGCCCAGATTTTTATCAAGACCACCCAACCGCCGGCCGATGCACCGGTCGCCGATTCGTAGCGATCAGCGCTGGACGGCCTTGGGTTTGGGGCGCACGCCTGGCGTCACGCTCAGGTCCACCGGCTCGTCGCGGCGTATCAGGCGGAACCTGGCCGCGCTGCCGGGCTTGAGCGCCGCGACCGACGACAGCAGCTCCGACACGGCGGAAATCTGCTTGCCGGCGACTTCCAGGATCACGTCGCCGGGCTTGATGCCGGACTGCGCGGCCGGACCGTTCTGCAGTACGCCGGTGATCAGCACGCCGCGCCTGGCCTTGACGCCGAATGTCTCCATCAGTTCCGGCGACAGGTCTGCCGGCTCGACACCGATCCAGCCGCGCGTGACCACGCCGTCCCGCACGATGCTTTCCAGCACCAGCTTGGCGGTGGACACGGGAATGGCAAAACCGATGCCCATGCTGCCGCCGGTGCGCGAATAGATGGCCGTATTGATTCCCATCAGGCTGCCATTCACGTCCACCAGCGCGCCGCCCGAATTGCCCGGATTGATCGCGGCGTCGGTCTGGATGAAGTTTTCGAAAGTGTTGATGCCCAGCTGGTTGCGGCCGAGCGCCGACACGATGCCGCTGGTCACTGTCTGGCCGACCCCGAAGGGATTGCCGATCGCGAGCACCTGATCGCCGACCAACAAGGTATCTGAATTGCCGAGAACGATGACCGGAAGCTTGTCCAGTTCGATCTTGAGAACGGCCAGGTCCGTGTCCGGGTCGGTGCCGATCACCTTGGCCTGGGCGCGGCGCCCGTCGTTGAGCGTGACTTCGATCTCGTCTGCGCCCTCGACGACATGGTTGTTGGTAAGGATGTAGCCTTCAGTGCTCACAATCACGCCGCTGCCAAGTCCGATCTGGAGTTGGTCACTGTTCTGATCGCCGAAGAAAAAGCGGAACCACGGATCGTTGCTGCCGGGAGGGCGTTGGGCTGCCTTGCTCGTATTGATGCTCACGACGGCTGGCGCAGCTTTTTTTGCTGCAGCACTGAGACTCCCAGCCGCCGGAGTCACGGTGGTACCCGGCGGCGCCTCGATGACCGAAACCATGCCTGCAAGCGAGGTGCGCCGCTGGAGCCAGTCAGGCTTGAGAGTGGCAACCACAAAGTACGCCGCCAGCATGACGGTGACAGCTTGAGCGAACAGCAACCAAGTACGTTTCATAAACGAAATTTAAAATTTTTGAACGGTGTCATTTGACGCTTCACGCGTAAAAGGCATTCTCCTTGAAGTACCCGCCTGATGCCGTTCAATGCCGCGATGCACGTTGTGGGCGCGACAATGGACATATGACTACCACTCGCCAGGAACTGCTGCACGCATTCGACATGCTGCTCGCGCCCGATCGATTCAAGGATTACGGACCTAA
>JANXVP010000052.1 GCA_025351615.1 Ramlibacter sp.
CCAGGCGGTTGGCGCCATGCAGTCCGGTGTACGCGGTTTCGCCGACGGCGTGCAGGCCCGGCAGGTCGGTGCGACCGGACAGGTCGGTCTGGATGCCGCCGCAGGTGTAGTGCGCTGCCGGCACCACCGGGATCGGCTGCTTGGTGATGTCGATGCCCAGTTCCAGGCAGCGGGCGTAGATGTTCGGAAAGTGTTCGCGGATGAATTCGGCCGGCTGGTGCGAGATGTCCAGGTACACGCAGTCCAGGCCGTGCTTTTTCATCTCGAAGTCGATCGCACGGGCAACGATGTCGCGCGGCGCGAGTTCGGCGCGGGGGTCGTGCTCGGGCATGAAGCGCGTGCCGCCCGCGGACTGCGGCAGCAGCAGCCGACCGCCCTCGCCGCGCACTGCTTCGCTGATCAGGAAGCTTTTCACGTTCGGGTGGAACAGGCAGGTCGGGTGGAACTGGATGAACTCCATGTTGGTCACCCGGCAACCCGCGCGCCAGGCCACGGCGATGCCGTCGCCGGTGGCGGTGTCGGGATTGGTGGTGTAGAGATACACCTTGCCGGCGCCGCCGGTGGCCAGAATGGTTCGGGGCGCGCGGAAGGTCAGCACTTCGTCGGTCTTCTCGTCGAGTGCGTACAGGCCCAGGCAGCAATTGCCCTCGGCGCCGGCGTTGCCCGCAGGCGTCAGCCCCAGCTTGCTGCTGGTAATGAGGTCGACCAGCGTGTGGTGTTCGAACAGCGTGATGTTCGGTGTCCTGCGGACATGCTCGATCAGCGTGCGCTGCACGGCCGCGCCGGTGGCATCGGTGACGTGGACGATGCGCCGCGCGCTGTGGCCGCCTTCGCGCGTCAGGTGCAGATGTCCGTCCTCCTGCGAGAACGGGACGCCGAGCTGCCGCAGCCATTCGATGCTTTCGGGCGCGTGCTCGACGACGAAGCGCGTCGCCGCCGGGTCCGACAGGCCGGCGCCCGCCACCAGCGTGTCGTCGACGTGCGAAGCGAAGGTGTCGCCTTCGCCCATCACCGCCGCGATGCCGCCCTGGGCCCAGCCGCTGGAGCCGTCGTGCATCTGGCGCTTGGTCAGGATCGCGACCCGGTGGGTATCCGCCAGGTGCATCGCGGCCGACAGTCCGGCCAGCCCGCTGCCGACGATCAGGACATCGAAATCGTGAGGGGTATGCGGAGAAATATGTGGCATGGAAAAAAGGTCGGGGTTACGCCGGCGAATAGGCCAGCCGCACATAGATCGGGGCGAAGGCTTCGGCCTGCGTCACCTCGATCAGGCATTCCTTGGCCAGCTCCAGCATCGCGATGAAGGTGACGATCAGGACCTGGATGCCGCGCCTGATCTCGAACAGCTGCTCGAACTCCACGAACTTGCGTCCCTGCAGCCTGCGCAGCACGATGCTCATGTGCTCGCGCACCGACAGCTCCTCGCGGGTGATCTTGTGGTGCTGGACCAGGCGGGCGCGCTTGACGATGTCGCGCCACGCTTCCTGCAGGTCGACCACGTTGACCTCGGGAAAGCGCGGCTGCAGCGACTGCTCGATGGACACCTCCGCGCGCAGGACGTCGCGACCGAGCTGTGGGACTTCATTCAGGCGGAACGCCGCCGCCTTCATCTGCTCGTATTCCAGCAGGCGGCGGACCAGTTCGGCGCGCGGGTCTTCCGGCTCCTGGCCGTCGGGTGTCTTGCGCGGCGGCAGCAGCATGCGCGACTTGATCTCGATCAGCATGGCCGCCATCAGCAGGTATTCCGCCGCCAGCTCCAGGTTTCGGGTGCGAATCTCGTCCACGTACACCAGATACTGGCGCGTCACGCCCGCCATCGGGATGTCCAGGATGTTGAAATTCTGCTTGCGGATCAGGTAAAGCAGCAGGTCCAGCGGGCCTTCGAACGCTTCGAGGAACACCTCCAGTGCGTCCGGGGGGATGTACAGGTCCGTCGGCATGGCAAACAGCGGTTCACCATAAAGACGCGCCAGCGCCACCTGGTCCACCACCTGCGGCATCTCGGCCAATGCAGCTTGGCCGGGTTCGGGCAGCCCGGCGGAATTCACCGTGTGCTGTTCTGGTAGACGTAGGGCTTCTGCGCCACTTCGCCCTCGCGGAATTCGCCCCAGGCCTCACGGTCCACATGCTTGTCCCACAACAGGGCCCGCCCGGCACGTTGCCGCGCCTCCAGGTCTGACCCCCTGGCCTTGAGCTGTTCGATGAACTGCGTGACCTCGGACTGGTAATCGGGACGCCGGAAAATTTTGAGCAGGATGGACATATAGACTGAACCTTTTCCACGATTTTACTTGGACGGCCATGGTTTACAGGTTTTCGGCGCTCGCAGCGCTCGCCGTCCTGGCGGCGAACCTGCTGCTGGCCGGTTGCGATCCGCAGCACATCGAGGAACTGGAAGAGGGGGTGGCGACGGAGGCGGATGTGCGCGCCCGCTTCGGCGCGCCGGAAAAGATCTGGGACGGCCCCGGCGGCTCCCGCATCCTCGAATACAACCGGCAGCCGGCCGGCCAGAAGAATTACATGATCACGCTGGACGCCGGTGGCCGCATGAGCGCATTGCGGCAGGTGCTGAACCCCGGCAACTTTGCGCGGGTCGAGCCGGGAATGATGATGCAGGACGTGCGCAGGATGCTCGGCAAACCCGCCCGCACCATGACCTATGCGCTGAAAAACGAAAGCGCCTGGGACTGGCGCTTTCTGGAGCCACCCAACACCGCGATGGTGTTCACGGTCTGGTTCAGCCCGGATGACCGCGTGCTGCGAACGTCGACAGGGGCGGACCCGCAGGCGCCGGAAAACCGGTAGGACCTGTCACCTGGGGCGCCGAGGCGAAAACAAGAGCCGGTTTTGCCGCTGGTCGATCCCTCGCGGATGTCCCGTACACTTTACTCATGGACGGCCTTGTGTTCAGCGCGCGGGATCCGGTTTCGACGACCGGATGGGAGCACAGGCCGTTGCGCGAATCGCCGCCGCATTGCCCGGCCGGCCCGACCGCCAGACAGATCACATGATCGATTTTCCCGGTCCGGCACTCTGGATGCATCTGGACTGGGTATTGATCGCCCTTGCGGCCTGGCTGCTGGTGGGCCTGCTGGGCGTGTTCGCGCTGCGCCGCCTGGCCCTGGTGGCCCGGGTGCTGTTCCCGGCAGGCGGTGTGATCGCCGTGGTGCTGTTCGGGATTGCCTTGCACGCCGCGTTCGGCACGCCCGAGGTGGTGACGTTGCCGCTGGGCCTGCCTGGGCTGCCCTTCCATCTTCGACTGGACAGCCTGTCGGCGTTCTTCCTGATGGTGATTGCCGGCGCATCGGCAGGGGTGTCCGCTTTTGCAGCCGGCTACTTCCGCCAGGGGGAGGGCACGCCACCCGGCCTGCTTTGTCTCGAATACCACCTGTTTCTGGCCAGCATGGTGATGGTGGTGCTGGCCGACGACGCCTATGTCTTCATGGTCATGTGGGAGACGATGGCCCTGTCCTCGTTTTTCCTCGTCATCGCGAACCACCGGATTCCAGAGATCCGCAGCGCCGGCTACCTCTACCTGCTGATCGCGCACATCGGGGCCATCGGCATTCTCCTTTGCTTCGGCGTCCTGCAGGCCAACACCGGCGACTACACGTTCGCCAATATGCGGGCCCAGCAACACACGACGTTCTGGGCCTCGGTGGCGTTCCTGCTTGCGCTGGTCGGCTTCGGTGCCAAGGCAGGTCTGGTGCCGCTGCACGTCTGGTTGCCCGAGGCGCATCCGGCGGCGCCGTCGCCGGTCTCCGCGCTGATGAGCGGCGTGATGCTCAAAACAGCGGTCTACGGCGTGCTGCGAGTGACGTTCGACCTGCTGCATGTGCAAGTCTGGTGGTGGGGTGTCGTGCTGCTCGGCCTGGGGTTGGCGAGCGCCCTGTTCGGCGTGGTTTTTTCCGCCGCGCAAGTGGAGATGAAGCGGCTGCTGGCGTATTCGTCGATCGAGAACATCGGCCTGCTGTTCGCTGCCATCGGGCTGGCCGTGCTGTTCGCGGCCTACGGGATGAGGCTGATGGCGGCCCTGGCGCTCACGGCGGCGCTGTACCACGCGGCCAGCCACGCGTTCTTCAAGAGCCTGCTGTTCCTGGGAACCGGCGCCGTGCTGCACGCCACCGGCGAGCGCAGCCTGGGCAAGCTGGGCGGCTTGATCCGCTACATGCCCTGGGTGGCCTGGCTGACCCTGGTCGGTGCACTGGCCTGTGCCGGCCTGCCGCCGCTGGGTGGTTTTGTTTCGGAATGGCTGTTGCTGCAAAGCTTTCTGTTCGCGCCCGGCCTGCCCAGCTCCTTCCTGAACATGCTGATCCCGGTCGTGGCGGCGCTGATCGCCCTGGTGTCGGCGCTGTCAGGCTACGTCATGGTCAAGTTCTTCGGCGTCGTCTTCCTCGGTCAGCCGCGCGAGGAGGCGCTGTCCAAAGCGCACGACGCCGGTGCCTGGGAGCGTCTGGGCATGGTCTGGCTGGTGGCCGGCTGCGTGTTGCTCGGGTTGCTGCCGATCCAGTTCATCGCTCTGATCGACCCGGTGACCCGGCAGCTTGTCGGTGCCGGCCTGGGGACCACCGTCGCGGCCGGGGGCTGGCTGCTGGTTCCGGTCGCAGTGGAGCGGGCGAGCTACGGGCCAGTTATCTTCCTGCTGGGCGTGGCCGCCGGCTCGGTGCTGGCGTACCTGTTGGTGCGGACGCTCTACCACGGTCGTTCGCGGCGTTCGCCGGCGTGGGATTGCGGTTTCCCTTGGCAGACGGCCCGCATGCAGGACACGGCCGAAGGCTTCGGCCAGCCGATCCGGCAGATTTTCGAGCCCTTCTTCCGGATGGAGCGGGAACTGCCTTCGCCATTCGACGCGCATCCGCGCTACCGCGTGACGATCAGCGACCATTTCTGGCACTGGATCTACCTGCCCGTGGCAGCCACCGTCGAGCGCCTCTCGAGGTTGATCGGCCTGCTGCAGCAGGGCCGCATCGCGGTTTACCTGCTTTACAGCTTCCTCACGCTGATCGCCGTACTGCTGGTGGTGATGCGATGAGCGCAGCGCAGAACCGTAACGTGGGGGTTCCATGAGCGCGCTGGGTTTGTTGTCGCAACTGCTGGCCATTGCCGCTGCCTTGCTGCTCGCGCCGCTGATGACAGGCTGGGTCAATCAATGCCGGGCCTGGCTGCAGAACAAGTCGGCACCGCCGCTGCTGCAGCCGTACCGGATGCTGCACAAGCTGTTCAACAAGGACTCGGTGCTCGCGGATCACGCCTCCCAGCTGTTCAGGGCCGCACCCTACGTCGTGTTCGGCTGCATGGTGCTGGCCAGCGCCATCGTTCCCACCCTGTCGACCGATCTGCCGCTGTCGCCGGCTGCCGACGCGATCGCGCTGGTGGGCCTGTTTGCGCTGGCCCGGACGTTCATCAGCCTGGCAGCGATGGATGTGGGGACCGCCTTCGGCACGCTGGGCGCGCGCCGCGAGATGTTCATCGGTTTCCTGGCGGAGCCGGCACTGCTGATGGTGTTTTTCTGCGCCTCATTGATCTCCAGATCCACCTCGCTCACCACGATCGTGGAAACGCTGGGGCATCGCGAGCTGGCGATCTATCCGAGCCTCGCCTTCGCCGGCGTCGCGTTCACCATGATCTCGCTGGCTGAAAACGCCCGCATTCCCGTGGACAACCCGGCGACGCATCTGGAACTGACGATGATTCACGAGGCACTGATCCTGGAGTATTCCGGGCGCCACCTGGCATTGATGGAGTGGGCCGCCAGCCTCAAGCTGTTCGCCTACTCCTGCATCGGACTGGCGTTGTTCGTTCCCTGGGGCGTGGCCGAGGCCGACGCGCCGCTGGCACTGGTGCTGGCGATGCCCGCGCTGGTTCTCAAGCTGGCCATCGGCGGCGCGATTCTCGCGTTGCTGGAAAGCGTCAGCGCCAAGATGCGCATCTTTCGCGTGCCCGAATTCCTGGCGACCGCTTTCATGCTGGCCGTCATCGGGCTGCTGGTCAGCATCCTGCTGGGAGCATGAGGTGACGCGGTTCATTCCCCAGTTGATCCACCTGCTGGCGGCGTGCATCCTGATGCTGTCGTTCGCCATGATTTCCCAGCGGCGGATCGCCTCGCTGATCAACCTGTTCGCGCTGCAGGGCGCGGCCCTGGTTGCCGCATCGGTCCTGCTGGGGTACGCGGAGGGGAACCCCGACCTCTATGTCTCGGCGGGATTGACGCTGGCGCTCAAGGTGGTCCTCATCCCCTGGCTGCTGTACCGGGTGATCCGCAAACTGAACGTGCGCTGGGACGTGGAGCCGCTGATCAACGTGCCGATCCTCATGATCGTGGGCATCGGCCTGGTGATCTTCTCCTTCAGCCTGGCGCTGCCGGTGTCGCGCCTGTCCGCCTCCATCGCCGGCGGCTCGCTGGGAATCGCGCTGGCATGCGTGCTGCTGTCGTTCATGATGATGATCACCCGGTCCCGTGCCGTGCCCCAGGTGATCGGATTCCTTTCCATGGAAAACGGACTGATCTTCGCGGCCACGGCCGCCACCAACGGCATGCCGATGATCGTGGAATTCGGCATCGCGCTCGACGTTCTGGTGGGGATCCTGATTCTGGGCGTCTTCATGTTCCAGATCCGCGAGCAGTTCGACAGCCTCGACATCCACAATCTGGAACAGCTAAAGGAAGACTGATGGTCGCCCCCACGCTCGCTTCGTTCGCTGCCCCCCGGGGGGGCCCAGCCCTCCTTGGGAGCGGCCCGGCGGAGGTCTGAGCTTGAATGCCATGTACTTCGTTCTCGGCATCCCGGTGGTCGGCAGCGCGGTGCTGGCACTGACCGGGCACCGGGACGGGGCGCGCGACATCAACGTCGTGTTCAGCCTGGGCACTTTCCTGGCCGCTTGCGTGCTGACGGCGCAGGTGATTTCCGGCGGGCCCATGTTCGCCGGCGAGCGGCAGTTTTTCATCGACCCGCTCAATGTCTTCCTGGTCACGCTCACGGCCTTTGTAGGACTGACGACCGCCATCTTTTCGCGTCCGTACATGCGCGTGGAGCGGGATCACGGCAAGATGACGGCGCCGCGCCTGCGCCTGTACCACAGCATGTACCAGCTGTTCAGCTTCACCATGCTGGTGGCGCTGACAACCAACAACATGGGTATCCTGTGGGTGGCGATGGAGGCGGCCACACTCACCACCGTCCTGCTGGTCAGCGTCTACCGCACTGCCGCGAGCCTGGAGGCAGCGTGGAAGTACTTCATCCTGTGCGGCGTTGGCATCGCCCTGGCGCTGCTGGGCACCGTGTTGCTGCACATGGCGTCGGAGCGGGTCCTGGGTCCGCACGGCGGCGGCCTGCTGTGGACCAATCTTGCGCAGGTAAAAGGGCAGCTGGACCCGAACATCATCACGCTGGCTTTCGCTTTCCTGTTTATCGGCTACGGCACCAAGGTCGGCCTGGTGCCCTTGCACAACTGGCTGCCCGACGCCCATGCCGAAGGCCCGACCCCGGTGTCGGCCGTGCTGTCGGGCCTGCTGCTCAATGTTGCGTTGTACGCCGTCCTGCGCTGCAAGGTGCTGACGGATGGCGCACTGCACAGCGCACTGGCCAGCCAGCTCATGATCGCCTTCGGGCTGCTGTCGGTCGTCGTGGCGTCCTTCTTCCTGTCGCGCCAGCGGGACGTCAAGCGCATGTTCGCGTATTCGTCGATCGAGCACATGGGGTTGATCACGTTCGCCTTCGGGCTTGGCGGGCCGATTGCGAACTATGCCGGCTTGCTGCACATGACAGTGCACTCCCTGATCAAGTCGGCCATCTTCTTTGCCGTGGGCCACGCCTGCCAGAAGGCCGGCACGCAAGTCATGCAGGACATCCGTGGCCTGATCAAGGTCAGCCCCACGTTGGCCTGGGGACTGATGCTGGGGTCGCTGGCGATCCTGGGCATGCCGCCGTTCGGCGTCTTTGCCAGCGAGTTCCTGATCCTGACCACCGCCATGCGCGAGCAGCCCTGGACGACGCCTTTGCTGCTGCTGGCGCTGGCCGTGGCTTTTGCCTCGGTGTTCAGCAAGGTCCTGCCCATGGTGTTCGGCGAAACCTCGGTCAAGCCGCTGGCGCATCCACCGGCGCTGCTGCCGGTGTTCGTCCATCTCGGGCTGGGCCTGATGCTGGGTCTGTACATTCCGCCGTACCTGGACATGTGGTACCGGCAGGCGGCACGGATGCTGGGCGGCTGAAATGACAGGAGCCCGCATGGTCGCGTCCGGCGAAGGTTTGATGATTCCGCAAATCCATACCGACCTCACGCGCCTGCCGGGACCGTTGCCGATCTGGCACGGCGTGACCGATGCCGGAGCTTGGCAGGCTGGAGCCAGCGCCGTGGCGCAAGCGGGCGGCCGCTTGCTTGCGTGCTGGGGATCTGGCCCCGGAGGCGGCGCCGGGGGCGTGCCGAAGGTCTGCGCAGCCTATGCGGTGACGGACGGTCTGGTCTGGCTTGAACTGCCGCTGGCCCCGGACGATCCGGCCTATCCCGATCTGTCGGCGACCTTTCCCGCGGCAGGCCGGATGCAGCGCGCGGCTCGCGATCTGTCGGGCGTGCGGGCGGCCGGCGCCAGCGACACGCGCCAGTGGCTGAACCATGGCGCGTGGCCGGCCGACTATTTCCCGTTGCAGCATCCGCCGCAGCCACCCGCTGCGGCGGATGACGCCCACGTCACCGATTACGCGTTTGTGCGCGTCGAAGGCGACGGGGTGCACGAAATCGCGGTCGGCCCGGTCCATGCCGGGATCATCGAGCCCGGTCATTTCCGCCTTTCCGTCGTCGACGAAAAAGTACTTCGGCTCGAAGTGCGTCTGGGTTACACCCACAAGGGCACGGAGCAGCGTTTCACGCAGCTCGCCCCGCTGGAGGGCTACCGCCTGGCAGGCCGGGTGTCGGGCGATTCGACGGTGGCCTATGCCTGGGCCT
>JANXVP010000060.1 GCA_025351615.1 Ramlibacter sp.
GGCGCGCTGCCGACGCCGCTGATGGCGGAGTATTACGCGCAGCGAGCCAGCGCCGGCCTGCTGATCACCGAAGCTACCGCCATTACCGCGCAAGGCCAGGGCTACGCCGACGTGCCGGGCTTGTACGGCAGCGAGCAGCTCGATGGCTGGAAGCGCGTGACTGACGCCGTGCATGGCCACGGAGGCCGCATCGTGGTGCAGCTGTGGCACGTGGGTCGGGTGTCGCACGTCGACTTGCAGCCCGAAGGGCAGGCGCCAGTGGCGCCTTCCGCGATCACGGCCAAGACCAAGACTTACGTCATCAAGGACGGCGTCGGCCACTTCGTCGCGACGTCGGAGCCCCGCGCGCTCGACGCGTCGGAACTGCCGGGCATCGTGCATGACTACCGCCATGCCGCCCGCCACTCCGTGACCACGGCCGGCTTCGACGGCGTCGAGGTGCATGGCGCCAACGGCTACCTGCTGGACCAGTTCCTGAAAACCGGTTCCAACCGCCGCAGCGACGACTATGGCGGCTCGATCGAGAACCGCGCCCGGCTGCTGCTTGAAGTGATGCGCGCCGTGACCGGGGAAATCGGTGGCGGCCGCACCGGGTTGCGGATCTCCCCCGTGACGCCGGCCAATGACGTCGTCGACGATAACCCGCAGGCCTTGTTCGCGTATGTGATGCGCGAGCTGGCCCCGCTGAAGCTGGCGTATCTCCACATCATCGAAGGCGCCACTGGCGGCCCGCGCGCCATCGCCGACCGTCCATTCGACTACGACGCGATGCGCAGGGTGTACCGCGACGCCGGGGGCAAAGGCGCATGGATGGTGAACAACGGATATGACAAGGCGCTCGCCGAACAGTCGCTGGCTCACGGCGCCGACCTGGTGGCTTTCGGCCGGCCTTACATCGCCAATCCTGATCTGGTGGAGCGGCTGCGCCAAAACGCGCCGCTCAATACGCCGGACCAGAAAACGTTTTACGGCGGCGGCGCCAAGGGCTACACCGACTACCCGGCCCTTGCCTGAACCGGGACGGCGCGAAAGCGCAGCACCGCGCGCACGCCGCCGCCGGCTGCGGGTTCGAGGCCGAATCCCGCGTCCAGCAACTCCGCATAGCGGCCCACGATCGCCAGGCCCAGTCCCGCGCCGGCCCCCAGCCGCTGTCCGGCGGCCCCTTGCGTCCAGCGCTGCTTCAATCGCACCGGGTCCTGCCCACCCAGGCCCGGACCGTTGTCGGTGATGGCGAGCGTGACGGTGTCCTGGTCCTTTGCGACGGCCACTGTGACCCGGGGCGCCGCAGCAGCGCCATAGCGCAACGCGTTGTCCAGCAGGTTCCCCAGGATTCCTTCGATCAGAGCCGCGTCGCCACGCACCTGCACCGGCTCGTCCAGTCCTTCGCCGCCAAGATCGACGCCCATGCCATCGGCCTTGGCGAGAAAACGAAGCAGCACAGCGCGCACCAGCTCGTCCAGCTGAACGTCCTCCATGCGCACGCCCGCGCTGCCCTCGTCGGCCCGAGCCAGCGCGAGCAGCTGGTCGACCAGGTGGCTGGCGCGCTGCTCACCCTGCGCAATTCCCAGCAGCTGCGTGCGCCAGACGGCCGGATCTGCCTGGGCCAGCGCATACCCGGCCTGGGCCCGGATGCCCGCCAGCGGCGTGCGCAGTTCGTGGGCGACGTTACCGGCGAATTCGCGCTGTGCCGCGATGCTCTGGCCCAGCCGCGACAGCATCGAGTTGAGCGCCGTTCCCAGCCGCTCGATGTCGCGAGTGCTGGCGTCGCGGGTGACGGCCCGCGGCACCGGGGTCAGGTCGCTGGCGTCGCGCTGGTCCACCGCCTGCTGCAGTTGCGCCAAAGGCTCGAGGTCGCGCTGGATCACGCGCCGCAACTGCCACGCCAAAAAAAGCAGCAGCAGCACCTGCGGCACTGCGGAATAAGCCAGCATTCGCCGAAGCAGCTGGCTGCGGCTGGCGGTCGTCTGCGCCATCACCACAGTGAAATCCGCCGGCTGGCTACGCCGCAGGCTGACAGCGCGCAACTCGCGGCCTTTCAGGTCCAGGGTGCTGAACTGGTGGCTGGCACCCGGCGGCAGGAACGGCGGATCCAGGCCGGGCTGGCCGGTCACCAGCGTCCCATCGCGCGCGTAGACCGCGAAGTAGTTCGACTCGCTGCGATCGAACATCAGCGCATCCAGCTCTCCCGGCGTCAGCGCCAACGCGACGCCCTGGGGAGAGGCCCGGACGTTGGCCGCCAGTGCATAGGCGTCGTCGAGCAGGGCCCGGTCGAACGCTTCGCCGGCGAAGTAGTTGGCGACGCCCATGGCGACCGCGCTGCCGATGGCCCATGTCAGCACCAGGGGCAGCATCACCCGGCGAACGAGCCGCGATTCGAGGGACGGCTTGGACAGGTCGGCGCTGTCCGCGCTCACCGTGCTTCCTCGAGGACGTAGCCCAGCCCGCGCAAGGTGCGGATCACCACGCCGCTGGCGCCCATCTTCTTGCGCAAGCGCGAGATGAAAGCCTCGAGTGCGTTGTCACCGAGCGCACCGTCCGCCTCCGACAGCTTGCCGGACAGATCGCGCTTGCTCACCACGCGGCCCGGGGGCGTCATCAGCTCCCACAGCACCTCGAACTCGCGGGCCGGCAGGTCCCACGGGTGGCCGCCGAGGAAAAAACGCCGGGCCCGGCGGTCCAGCGCCAGCTGCCCGAGGTCGACGCGGTCATCCGTGCCGTGAGCCCGCCGCACCAGCGCCCGCAAGCGCGCCTCCACTTCGGCGAGATCGAAAGGCTTGCCCAGGTAGTCATCGGCGCCGGCATCGAGCCCGGCGATCCGCTCCTCGGTGCGGTCCCGTGCAGTCAGCACCAGAACCGGGGTGCGGTCGCCACGGGCACGGGCCTCGCGCAGCACCGCCAGGCCGTTGCCCATGCCGCCGCGTTCGCCGCCGGCAAGGGGCAGGTTGAGGTCCAGCAGCACGGCATCGAACGGCTGGACTCGCCACCAGTGGCGCGCCTCCTCCATCGTCACCGCGACGTCGACCCGATGCCCGGCATTGAGCAGGTTGCGCAGCATCAGGTCGCGCAAGACCTCGTCATCTTCCACCAGCAGGATTCGCATTTTGCGAGCATACGGCAGTTGCAATCGCCAGGCTTTACAGAAACGCTACCGCCGGGCCACGGCGCGGATACACGGCCGGCCGACACTGACTTCCCGGCTGACCGACACGGCCGGTCTCACTCTCAAAGGAAGCAAACCATGAAACATTCACCGAAGCACTGGATTGCCGCAGCCTCGCTGGCTGCGCTTGGCGTCGTCGCCGTCGCCCAGACACTACCGTCGCCCACGGCCGGCGGGCCAGCACGGCAGGAGCGCAGGGAGGGGTTCGATCCGGCCAGGATGCACGAACGCATGGCCGAGCGCCAAGCTCGCCTGAAGCAGAAGCTGGGGATCACGCCGGCGCAGGAAAGCGCCTGGGCGGGATGGACTGCGGCGATCCAGCCGCCCGCCAACTGGAGGCGCCCGGACCGCGCGGAATTCGAGCGCTTGACAACGCCCGAGCGAATCGACCGGATGCGCACCCTTCGCACCGAGCGCATGGCCAGGATGGACCAGCGGGCCGATGCGACCAAGACTTTCTACGCAGCCCTGTCACCAGAGCAGAAGAAAACATTCGACAATGAAACCGCGCGCTTCCTGCAGCGGGGCGGCCGCCATCATCACCGCATGCGCTGAGCGACACGTCGGGCGATCCAGAAAGCAGAAAGCCTGCGCCGTCAAGCGCAGGCTTTTTCATTCGCGCCGTTACGGCGCCGGCTCATCGCCTTACTGGGGCGTTCCGCCCTTGAAGACCGACGGGTTGCCGGCGGGTGAATTTTGCGGGGTGCCCACCTCGGCGCCGACTTGCGCGCCCCTCTGGCCCATCACGGAGAGCTCTCTCTCCTGCTTGCGCTGCGCCTTTTTCATTTCCTTTTCCATCTTCCGCTCGGAGCGGCTCTTGTTCAGCATCGGCGAATCCGGATCTGCGTTCGGATTGCCCTTGACCATGGTGCTGGCTTCGCCCGCACGCCCTGGGGAATGGGTCGTAGCCGACGCTGCGTCACGGCCCTTGGCCTCCTGACGGATCTGGCTCTTCGTCATGGCGGGAACGTCCGCGCTGATCGTGTTGGTGGTCATGGCGTTGGGAACGCCATTGGTCATGGTGCTGGCTTCGCCGGCTTGCGTCGGCACGTCGCTGGTCACTTCCGCGGTCTGGGCATTCGCGACCCCGGCGAGGGCCATCAGGCCAGCCAGCAACAGGCAGGGAGTGGAGAAGTTCTTCATACAATTTCCTTGGATTTCGGACCCCGACGATTCGGGGCACAAGAACGACCTTAGGCGGTGCCTGTGCGACTCTTTATCGGACAGCCTCGCCCGCAGCTGTAGGCTCGCGCCTGCAGCAACTCATTGATCGGGGCGAGACTGCTGCTGAGATGGCGCCGCAGGCGCCCCCATCACATTCAGGTCGCTCCGGGATCTGGAGAATCGGGTCGCCGGGCGGACCGTCAGGCAGCGCTGGATGCCGAGCTCCCCAGGTTGCGGGTTGCTCGCCAGCAGGTTCGGCACCCCATTGGTCATGGTGCTGGCTTCGCCCGACCCCGACGGCAGATTGGGCGTGGCCGCAGCGATGCCGATGTCATGCCCAGTCTGGCGCTCTTCGCCGTTCCATTGCTGAGCATGAGAAGCGTCTGCCACCCCGAGCAGGCCGGCGAGCAGCAGCGAAGCTCCTGCGGACGAGATGACATTCATTTAGGCTCTCCGGTGTCACAGCAAGTGCGTGGCCCGCAGCGCAGGCATGACATCAACTTAGGACGGGCTGCATCCCCCCGCTATCGGACAGTCGCCGCCGCGCTTGTAGGACGCGGCCCGAATCGCCACTTTCCGCCCCACGCCGGCGCCGCGCCTGCCTACACTTCTGAATGACTACCATCCGAAAGGGCCAGGCGCCGGCCCCCTTGGCGCGCGACGAATTCCACCTGCGTTTCATGCAGCCCTTCTTCGATCCCGCCTTCAAGGCCGAAAGCGAGTCGATCGCAAGGCTGGAAGCAATCGCCTTCGAGGCGTACAAGGAAGGCCGCAAAGCGCCTGTGACGCAAAAAGCCGGGCCGGAATTTGCGGACCCCGACTACGACATGTCCGTGGACTGGCGCGGCGCCCGCGACAAGCTGATCGCGGCGCAGCAACGCTGGGACGATGCGGCAACGCCTTCGCGCGTCCTGCTGGTGTGCGGTTCTCCCCGCAACGACGGCACGTGCCCCGGAGAAATCTCCAAGACGTGGCGCCTGGTGCAGCTGGCGCGCACAGTTCTGGAGGCCGCAGCAATCGAAGTCGACGTCCTCGACCTCAGCCTGCTCGCATCCAGCTACGACCTCCACATCCATCCCTGCAAGGGCTGCGTCTCGACCGCCATGCCCCTGTGCCACTGGCCTTGCAGTTGCTATCCCAACCACGCCGAACGGCAAACCGGCGACTGGATGAACGAAATCTACGAGCGCTGGGTCAGCGCGCACGGCGTGATCCTGATGACGCCGGTCCACTGGTACCAGGCCGCCAGCCCGCTCAAGCTGATGATCGACCGGCTGGTCTGCGCCGATGGCGGCAACCCGGACCCGACCACCACCCACGGGAAAAAACCCGACGAGGCCAAGGCTCTGGAGCTCAAGGGCTGGAACTATCCAAAGCATCTCGCGGGCCGAACATACGGCGTGGTGGTGCACGGGGATGTTGCCGGTATCGAAGGCGTGCGCCGGGCGCTGTGCGACTGGCTCGACTGGATGGGCTTCATCGACGCTGGTGCGAAAGCGCGCCTGGATCGCTTCATTGGCTATTACGAGCCCTATGCCACCAGCCACGACACCCTGGACGCCGATGCCAACGTGCAGGAGGAGGTCCGCAACGTCGCGCGCGCGGTGGCCGAGGCAGTCAGTGAACTGCGCGCAGGGCGTCTGAGCAAGCCCGACGCCGCGCTGGAGCCGCCGCGGCCGAAATGAAACCGGCGGTCAGAAGGCCGACGAGTACCGCAGCTGCAGGAAGTTCTGGCCCGGGTTCGGACGGCGGATGCCGCCATTGGAGACATGCTGCACCCGCACGCTCAGGTCCTGCGTACGGCCCGTTCCGAAGCTGCGCCCGACGCCGACCACGTCCACGAAATTGAACGCCGTGGTGAACTGTTTGGTCTGGGTGACGAAAAGCTGGTCCGTCACCGACACGCCGATGCCGGCGTCGGCGAACCAGGCCGAGCTGCC
>JANXVP010000133.1 GCA_025351615.1 Ramlibacter sp.
AGAATTCGAGCGCCAGTACCTGGCAGGCGAGCTGGAGCTGGAGTTCACGCCGCAAGGCACGCTGGCTGAAAAGTTGCGGGCGGGCGGCTCAGGTATTCCGGCGTTTTTCACCAAAACTGGTGTGGGCACGCTGGTAGCTGATGGCAAAGAGCTGCGCGAGTTTGACGGCGAGACCTATGTGATGGAACGCGCGTTGGTGCCGGACGTGTCGCTTGTGAAAGCCTGGCGTGCGGATCAATCGGGCAACCTGCAATTTCGCCTGACGGCGCGCAACTTCAACCCGGCTGTCGCGATGGCTGGCAAGGTCTGCGTTGCGGAGGTCGAAGAGGTGGTGGAAACCGGCGCCATGGACCCTGACCAGATTCATTTGCCGGGCATTTACGTGAACCGCATCGTGTGCAACCGAAATCCGGAAAAGCGCATTGAAAAACGAACCATCACCGAAAAATCAGTTGAGAAAGCAGGGGTTTGATCATGGCCTGGACACAAGACCAAATGGCGGCACGTGCTGCACAGGAACTGCAAGACGGCTTCTACGTCAACCTCGGCATCGGCATCCCGACGCTGGTGGCCAACCACGTTAGCCCCGACATTGAAGTGTGGCTGCAGTCTGAGAACGGCATGCTGGGCATTGGCCCTTTTCCGACAGAAGATCAGGTCGATGCCGACCTGATCAACGCCGGCAAGCAGACCGTCACCACGATCAAGGGCTCGTCGATCTTCGGCAGCCATGAGAGCTTCGCCATGATCCGCGGCGGCAAGATCAACCTCTCCATCCTGGGCGCGATGCAGGTCAGCGAGCATGGCGACCTGGCCAACTGGATGATCCCCGGCAAGATGGTCAAGGGAATGGGCGGCGCGATGGACCTGGTGGCGGGCGTCAAGCGCGTGATCGTGCTGATGGAGCACGTCGCAAAAAAGAAGGATGGCACCGAAGACCTCAAGATCCTGGAGAAATGCACGTTGCCGCTCACCGGCGTCGGCGTGGTGGACCGGATCATCACCGACCTGGCCGTGATGGACGTGACACCGCAAGGGCTGAAGGTGGTCGAACTCGCTCCCGGCGTCACCCGCGAAACGCTGCAGGCCAAGACGGGCGTCAAGCTGCATTGAAGTCCAGGGCCTCGCGGGCGGGCCCATGCAAGCTCTGCCCTTCGGATACTCGCCGGTACACTGCTAACTTCCCGCTACACGGTACCGACTAAGCCTGACAGCCGGACGATGCATTGGCCTGCCTGCGTGCAGCTGACGCCGACCCATGATCGCCTCATTCCAACTCCCGGTAGTTCGGGGAGGCTGATCATGAAATTGAAATTTGCTCTGATTTGCACCATGGGCTTGGCTTCGGTGAACGCCATGGCAGCGTGCTACACGGTTTACGACCGTTCGAACCACGTGCTTTACAACTCTCAGATTGCGCCCGTCGACATGTCGCGGCCGCTGCACGAAACCGTGCCTGTCGCCTTCCCGGGCGGCAGCATGGTCTTCAACAGCAGCATGGATTGCCCGCGGGTCGCTCCCTCGGACAACGCGGTAGCGCCAGCGGCTCCGGCCAGGCCTTCTCCCTTGCTGACTGACCGGCGCACAGCCGAGTCGATGCACTTGCGTCACTCCCTCCTGCCTTCGGGCGTGGCGCTGGTCACCAATCCGCCGCAACTGGGCGGCCGGGTCACCGTGATCGCTTCCTCAGCGCCGGCCACGATGGTTGTGGCGCCTGCAACGGTGGCCCAGCGCGCTCCGCAGCGTCCGGGGACCTTGATCACCGAGATGCACAATCCGCCCCTCACCGTCGTCCAGCAGGGCGGCATGGTGCTCAGCGAACTTCGCTGAGCTAGCTGCCTGGCGGCGGCAACATATCTGGTTTACCCAAATCTTGCGCTGAGGAAGCGTGAACCGGCCAGCCCGAAGCGCCACGGCACCTCCATCGCCCTGGAAATGCCGATCCGGGGACCGGCAACCACCTCGACTCCCGCCGGTGCTGCAAGCACCCGAAACGGCTGCCGGTCCAGGCGGCAACCATTCAAATTGCTGGTGATCGACAGTGCCTGGCCCAGCTTGCCCGGGCCCGAGCACAGCAGCCGCAAGTCGTCCAGCCCCCGCATCGCCCGCATCCTGGCGATGCCGGCGGTAGGCTCAAATGCGCGAATCAACACCCCCGCGCCATGGCCCTCTTCCCGGCAAACAAAATTCAGGCACCAGTGGATGCCGTAAGACCGGTAGACGTAGGCGCGTCCCGGCGGGCCGAACATGGCCTGATTGCGCACTGTCGGACCGGAGAAACTGTGCGACGCCGGATCTTCCCGGTCATAGGCCTCGGTCTCGACGATGATGCCGCCGACCCCGTCCACCAGCAGCGTGGCGCCGATCAGGCGTCTCGCGACCACCTGTGCATCGCCCGCGAAGTCCACCGGACGCAGCGCCCTGGCGGTCTTCTCAATCACTTTCCCGGTCCCCCAGGAAGCCGCCGCTCTGGTGCGCCCAGAGCCGTGAATACAGTCCGCCGAGCGCCAGCAGCTGGCGGTGATCGCCTTCTTCGGCGATGCGGCCTTGGTCCATGACGATCAGCCGGTCCATGGCCGCGATGGTCGACAGGCGGTGCGCAATCGCAATCACGGTCTTGCCCTGCATCAAGGTGTCGAGGCTGGCCTGGATCGCCGCTTCGACTTCGGAGTCGAGTGCGCTGGTCGCTTCGTCCAGCAGCAAGATGGGGGCGTCCTTGAGCATCACCCGCGCGATCGCGATCCGCTGGCGCTGGCCGCCTGACAGCTTGACTCCACGTTCCCCCACGTGGGCGTCGTAGCCGCCGCGTCCATGCAGGTCGCTCAGGGTGGCGATGAAACCTTCGGCCTCGGCCCGGCGCGCCGCCTGGACCATCTCTTGCTCGCTGGTGCCGGGGCGGCCGTACTTGATGTTGTCTCGCACCGAGCGGTGCAGCAGGGAGGTGTCCTGCGTCACCATGCCGATATGGCGCCTGAGGCTGTCCTGCGTGACCTGCGCGATGTCCTGGCCATCGATCAGGATGCGGCCGCTCTCAAGATCGTAAAACCGCAGCAGCAGGTTGACCAGGGTCGACTTGCCGGCGCCCGAGCGGCCGATCAGGCCGATCTTCTCGCCCGGCTTCACCAGGATCGAAAAGTCGTCGATCACCTTGCGCTCACCCCCGTAGCCGAAGTCCACGTGGTCGAAGCGGACCTCGCCGCGCGTGACCTCGAGCTGGCTGGCCTGCGGCTGATCCACCACCAGCCGCGGCCTGGACAAGGTGTTGATGCCGTCCTGGATGGTGCCGATGTTCTCGAACAGCGAGGTCATTTCCCACATGATCCAGTGCGACATGCCGCTGATGCGCAGCGACATGGCGGTCACCGCAGCAACAGCGCCGATGCCGATGTCCCCACGGGTCCAGAGCAGCAGGGCCAGTCCGCAGGAGGTGATGATCAGGGCCACAACCATCGCATGGTTGACGACTTCGAAACTGCTCACCAGCCGCATCTGCCGGTAGCCGGTGGTCCTGAACTCCTGCATGGCTTCCTGCACGAAACCGGCCTCGCGGTGGGTGTGGGAGAACAGCTTGACGGTGGAGATGTTGGTGTACGCATCGGTGATGCGGCCCGTCATCAGCGACCTGGCATCGGCCTGGGCCTTGCCGATGCGGCCCAGCCGGGGCACGAAGTACCAGATCCCCAGCAGGTACAGCACCAGCCAGCCCAGGAAGGGCAGCATCAGCCGGCCGTCGAAGGAACCAGCCAGCGCCAGGATGGTGATGAAGTAGACGCCGATCCCGATGATCACCTCGGTCGATGTGAAGATCATTTCCCGCACAGCCAGCGCCGTCTGCATCACCTTGGTCGTGATCCGGCCGGCGAAGTCGTCCGAATAGAAGGACAGGCTCTGGCCCAGCATCAAGCGGTGGAAATTCCAGCGCATCCGCAACGGGAAGTTGATGGCCAGCGTCTGGTGCTTGAGGATGGTCTGCAGGGCGATCAGCAGGGTGCTGGCCACCAGCACTCCTGCCAGCACCAGCAGCATGTGGCCCTGCTCATTCCACAGGCGAGCCGGCGGCACCTGGCCGAGCCAGTCGACGATCCGGCCCAGCAGCAGGAACAGGAAGGCCTCGTAGGCCGCGATCAGCGCGCTGAGCAGCGCGAGGCCAGCGATGTAGCCCCTCAGGCCCCGGGTACAGGCCGAGACGAAGGCTAAAAATCCTTTGGGAGGAAGTGGGGGCTCAGCTTCGGGATACGGGTGCAGCAGGCGTTCGAACACACGGAACAAGGAACAACTCCAGAGGGGGAAGCGGGTTAATCGGGGAGTAGGGGGCGGGCTTCGGATCATAAGCAGGGGGCTTGCGCAACGCCGTTTACATCTACGCGGCAGGGTTGTGGAATGCGAAGTATGTACTTGACATCCCCTAGAGGGCGAAAGAGAATATGGCCGACAGGCCGGTTTTAGTTGTGCAAGAGAAGGGTTCCTTTGACCAGATGGTCAGGGAGCCTTGCCGCTATTTTTCTTCGGCTTTGGTGTCCGAGCAGCGGCTTGCGCTTGTCGCATCCGCCCTCGTTGAGTCTGGCTTATTTCATGAGACGACGCGACATTGGGAAGTAGTTCGACTTGCTGCTGAAGTTCTTTCCATGTCGGAGTTGGCCCCCTCGTGTGGTGAAGTTTCACGCCCCGATTAAAGACCAGAGCATCGTCCATAGGACGGAGCAATGCATTGAAATTGCGGGCGGCTTGGTCTAAATGTTCGATGGTGATCGCGTCCGCCGTCCTTTCGTCGGTGAGAGGGCCGTACATTGCAAAAATCTTGCTGCCCGCGTAGCCGTCCGTCTTGTAAACGATCAGGGCGCAACCGTGAACCATGCTGTTACGGAAGCTCGTATACGACTTCAGTTTTCCAATAACAGCGGCGATAAATAACTTGGCGTCTTCTGAGACGGTCGAATTTTCGAGAGCGGCCTCTGTGATGGCCAGTCTCCCCTTAAAGCTTTGCTGGGAATGGAAAACGTCGTTCGCCATCTGAGGTTTCATGCCAGTGAGTGCGCCGAACCAGTTGGCAAGCGAGAGTTCCAACAGCCCCCACCGAGCTACCGCATGCCCGAGTGAGGCGTATAAAGGTAGCGCCTGCTCGTAGTTGATGTCGGGTTCTGGGTTTGCGAATTCCAAAGGTTTGAACATGACTAGAACTCCTTCGAAGGAAAAAAATGGCGCGGACGCTGTGGCTGGCATGCCGTTCAACGAAGCGCTCAAGCGCGTCTGGTCGGCGCCGCCCATGCCGCACGTCAAGAAGAAACCAGCGCCCAGCAAGAACGCTCAAGCAAAACCCGCGACGAAGCCCTAGGCCGCGTTGCAGTCCTGAACCGCCAGCGCACGACGTTGTTTAGTTGCAGATTGGCGCACGATTCGCCCCAATCTCACGATCTCGTAGGACGGCACCCCTTCCGGGATGATGGGAAACCGTCTAGGATAAATCACCGAAGGAGCCCGTATGCCTATGGTCCACGAGTCCCAACCGATCAGAGTTCACGTTTTCTACAGCCCGACCGCTCACAGTTACTGGGCGAACAGCCCCGACCTGAACGGCTTGGCCGCATCCGGGGAAACGCGCGCCGAGGTGGAACAAGAAGCGCTATGGGCGGCCGAAACGCTGTTTGACGTTGCTGGCATCCATGCGCAGCCGGTCCTTACCTTCCAAGACGCTGTATTCGGCGCTGAATGAGCTACCGCCGGGCGGTGCTTGAGCAGCTTGAGCAGGACGGCTATCAAAAGCTTTCAAAGAAGCGCGGCAACGGATCTCATGAGGCGTGGAAAAAGGGCGGTCACACCCAGATCATTCCTCGCCACGTCGATGACCGCGACTTTGCCAACGACATCATGAAGCAAGCCGGGATTCGTCATCGTTTCAGATGATCCCCTGCGCAAACCCAAGCCGGCCATGTGAGCCGGCTTTTTTTATGGAAAACTATGAATCTGTTTTCACATCAGGTCGCGCTTCAGTGGGCTACGCATCACCCGGAAATGGCAGCGGAAGAGTTTGGCAAGGCCGTCGCCGCCGTTGCTCTTGCGGTTGAAGCTACGCTGAAGGAATTCTGTCGGACGCTACCGGCTGAGCCGTTAGAGAAGTGGCTCCGCAAATCTGAACAACGCTATAAGTGGAAACTCCGTGCATGAAGCCGGGCCGATGGAGGCCTGGCGAGAAGGAGTTTTCGATGGTCAAGAAATCCGCGCGGCGTACCCGCCGCACCCATACGCCGGCG
>JANXVP010000135.1 GCA_025351615.1 Ramlibacter sp.
ACCGGGAAGGCCGGCATCTCGGTGCCGATCACGTTCTTGAAGGTGCTGCGGATCATGCCTTCGAACATCTCGCGGATTTCTTCCTCGGTCATGAACGAGGTTTCGACGTCGATCTGGGTGAACTCCGGCTGGCGGTCGGCGCGCAGGTCTTCATCGCGGAAGCACTTGGTGATCTGGTAGTAGCGGTCGAAGCCGGACACCATCAGCAACTGCTTGAACAGCTGGGGCGACTGCGGCAGCGCGAAGAACATGCCGTCGTGGACCCGGCTCGGAACCAGGTAGTCCCGCGCACCTTCGGGCGTCGACTTGGTCAGCATCGGCGTCTCGATGTCGATGAAGCCGTTCATGTCGAGAAACTTGCGCACCTCCATCGTCACCTTGTAGCGCAGCATCAGGTTGTTCTGCATGTACGGGCGGCGCAGGTCCAGCACGCGGTGCATCAACCGGGTGGTTTCGGACAGGTTGTCGTCATCGAGCTGGAACGGCGGGGTCACCGACGGATTGAGCACCGTCAGCTCCTGACACAGCACCTCGACCTGCCCGCTCTTCAGACTGCCGTTGGTGGTGCCCGCAGGCCGCGCGCGCACCAGGCCCCTGACCTGGATGCAGAACTCGTTGCGCAGCGCCTCGGCCGCCTTGAACATCTCGGGACGGTCGGGATCGCACACCACCTGGACATAACCTTCGCGGTCGCGCAGGTCGACGAAGATCACGCCGCCATGGTCGCGCCGGCGGTTCACCCACCCGCACAGGATCACGGTCTGCCCGAGCAGGGCTTCGGTCACCAGGCCGCAATAGGTGGTACGCATTTTCTGGGTTGACATCAGGGAGATCACGCGCCACCTTGCGGTGCCGCGTCCTTCTTAAAGGTTGGGGACCACCACGCCCATCGAGACCACGTACTTGAGCGCGGCATCGACACTCATCTTGAGCTCGATGCACTCGCTGCGCCGCAGCATCACGAAGTAACCGCCGGTGGGGTTCGGGGTGGTGGGGACATAGACACTGAGGTACTCCCCCAGCAGGTAATTGCCGACCTCGCCGCCGGGCGAACCGGTGACGAAGCCGATGGTCCAGACGTCGGTGCGCGGCCACTGCAGCAGCACCGCGACCCGGAAAGCGTTGCCGCTAGGCGAAAAGAGCGTGTCCGAGACCTGCTTGACGCTGGTGTAGATCGAACGCACGACGGGGATTCGCCCCAGCAGCGCGTCGCCCCAGATCACCAGCTTCTTGCCCAGGAAGTTGCTGGTGACGGCGCCCACCACCAGCAGGATCGTCAGCGCCAGCAGCACGCCGAAGCCCGGGATGTGGAAACCGAGCAGCCGGTCGGGGTGCCAGGCCTGCGGCAGGATCAGCAGGGTCTGGTCCAGCGTCGAGACGATCCACTGCAGCACCCAGACCGTGATGGCCACCGGCACGATCACCAGCAGTCCAGCCAGCAGCCATTTGCGCAATGGGCCCATCAGCCGCTTTCAGTGGCCGCTGGACGGGCCACAGCCGCCTGCCGCTGCCTTGGGCGCGTCGCTCTTGCCGGCCGCCGGTGCCGGGGCCACAGCGGGTTTCGCCGCAGTGTCGCTTGCGGGCCTGGACGCGCCTTCTTTTGCCGGCTTCGGCGCTGCCTCCGTCGCGGGCTTGGCTGCCTCCGCCGGAGCTTTCGCGCCTTCGGCATCCGCCGCGGGCGCTGCGCTGGTGCCACCCTTGAAGTCGGTCGCGTACCAGCCCGAGCCTTTGAGCTGGAAGCCCGCCGCAGTCACCTGCTTGTTGAACGTGGAGGCACCGCAAACCGGGCAAACGGTCAGCTGGGCATCGGACATTTTCTGCAGGACATCCTTGGCATGGCCACAGGATGCGCATTTGTACGCGTAGATGGGCATTGCGCTAGGGGAGTTTGTGGAGAAGCAAAGCCTTTAATTATAGGCCGCGCCCCCGTTTTAAAGCCTGCCTGCTTCGCTGGAGCCCTCGGCGCTGCGTCCCGCAACTGCCCCGCGCTGTGCTCAGGTGCCCACGAGGCGGTGATGCGACCCCTGGCTGTCGCGGATCGCCTGGGGCCCGAGCGAGCCGATCACCATCCCCGCCAACGCGGCCAGCAGGCCTGCCAGCTGCGCCGGGAACTGCGCGCCGGCAGGCGTTGCCTGGAACATCAGCCAGGTCAGCAGGCCCAGCACGATGGAAAACAATGCGCCCTGGGTGCTGGCCTTTTTCCAGTACAAACCGAACACCAGCGGGACGAAGGCGCCCACCAGGGTGACCTGGTAGGCACCGGAGACCATGTCGTAAATCGGCGTGCCCTGCGCGTAGATCGCGTAAGCCAGCACGCAGAGGCTGAACACCAGCACAGTGATCCGCATCGTCCTGAGTTCCTGGCGGTCGCTGGTGCGCGGGCGGAACTGGCGCCAGATGTTCTCGGTGAAGGTCACGCTGGGGGCCAGCAGCGTGGCCGAAGCGCTGGACTTGATGGCCGAGAGCAGGGCCCCGAAAAACAGCACCTGCATCACGAACGGCATCTTTTCCAGCACCAGCGTGGGCAGGATCTTCTGCGGGTCGTCCTTGAGCAGTGCCGCGGCCTGCTCCGGCATGATGATCAGGGCGCTGGCAACGAGGAACATCGGGACGAAGGCGAACAGGATGTAGCAGACGCCGCCGATGACCGGGCCGTTGCGGGCGGCGCTTTCCGTGTTGGCCGACATCACCCGCTGGAACACGTCCTGCTGGGGGATCGATCCCAGCATCATGGTGATCGCCGAGGCGAAAAAGAACAGGATGTCCTTGACGTTGGGTTCGGGCCAGATCTTGAACATGTCGCGGCTGATCGCCAGCGCAATCACCCGGTCGGGGCCGCCGGCCAGGTCGCCCGCGAACACGGCCAGGATGGCCAAGCCGACCACCAGGATGATCATCTGGATGAAGTCGGTGACCGCGACCGACCACATGCCGCCGAACAGGGTGTAGGCCAGGATCGAGAACACCCCGATCGCCATGCCTGCCGGAATGCTGATCGCGCCGGCGGAGAGGAGATTGAAGACCAGTCCCAGCGCCGTCACCTGGGCCGAAACCCAGCCGAGATAGCTGAGCATGATGATCAGGGAGCACAGGACTTCGACCGTGCGGCCATAACGCTCCCGGTAGTAGTCGCTGATCGTCAGCAAGGTCATCCGGTACAGCTTGCCGGCGAAGAACAGACCCACCAGGATCAGGCAGGTGCCGGCGCCGAACGGGTCCTCGACCACGCCGTTGAGCCCGTTGTTGACGAACTTGGCGGGGATGCCGAGCACCGTCTCGGAGCCGAACCAGGTGGCGAAGGTCGTCGTCACGATCATCACCAGCGGCAGATGGCGGCCGGCAATCGCGAAATCGGATGTGGTCTTCACCCGCTTGGCCGCATACAGGCCGATGCCGATGGTGACCAGCAGGTAGACGATGACCAAAGTCAGCAGCATCACGCACTCCTCATTTTCTGGCGCGGATGATTCCGCAAATCAGCCGGCTGCCGGCGGGGCGGGGCCATCGGGCGCCACCGTCGCGGCTTCAGAACATGCGCACGCGCAGCAGTAGTTGCATGGCCAGCAATCCCAGGGCAAAACCGATGCCACCGTAAATGATGCCCTGCAGCAGGCGGTTGGTCCGCCGCTGCTCCATCAGCAGTTCGCCCAGCTCGTCCCGGTGCGCGCCGGGCCGGTGCTTGAGGTACGCGTGCAGCAAGAGGGGCAGATCCGGCAGCAGCTTGGCATAACGGGGCGCCTGGGCCTTGAATTCCTCGATCAGCTTCTGCGGGCCGATCTGCTCCAGCATCCAGGTTTCGAGGAAGGGCTTGGCGGTGTTCCACAGGTCGAGATCGGGATCGAGCTGGCGGCCCAGGCCTTCGATGTTCAGCAGGGTTTTTTGCAGCAATACCAGCTGCGGCTGGATCTCGACCCGGAACCGGCGCGAGGTCTGGAACAGGCGCATCAGCACCATGCCCAGCGAGATCTCCTTGAGCGGCCGGTCGAAATAGGGCTCGCACACGGTGCGGACCGCGCCTTCGAGCTCGTCCACCCGGGTTCCCGCCGGCACCCAGCCCGACTCGATATGGAGTTCGGCCACCCGCTTGTAGTCGCGCCGGAAGAACGCGGTGAAGTTCTGTGCCAGGTATTCCTTGTCGTGCTCGGTGAGGGTGCCGACGATGCCGAAATCGAGCGAAATGAAACGTCCGAACGTCGCGGGCGCGAGGCTGACCTGGATGTTGCCGGGATGCATGTCGGCATGGAAGAAACCATCGCGAAACACCTGGGTGAAAAAAATGGTGACGCCATCGCGCGCCAGCTGGCGCAAATCCACCCCGGCCTCCACCAGCCGGTCGATCTGGCTGATCGGAACGCCCTTCATCCGCTCCATCACCATCACCTCCGGGTGGCAGAAATCCCAAAGCATTTCAGGGATCAGCACCAGGTTCAGGCCCGCCATGTTGCGGCGCAGCTGGGCGGCATTGGCGGCCTCGCGCACCAGGTCGAGCTCGTCGTGCAGATACTTGTCGAATTCCCAGACCACCTCGCGCGGCTTCAGGCGCTTGCCGTCGGCGGACAGGCTCTCGACCCAGCCGGCCATCATGCGCATCAGGGCCAGGTCTTTTTCGATCACCGGCAGCATGCCTGGGCGCAACACCTTGACGGCGACATCGCGCACGACGCCATTGCGGTCCTTCACGGTGGCGAAATGCACCTGCGCGATCGAGGCGCTGGCGACCGGTTCGCGCTCGAAGGTTTCGAACACCGAAGCCAGAGGCCGGCGGAACGCCCGCTCGATGGTCGCCACCGCAATGGCGGGGTCGAACGGCGGGACGCGGTCCTGCAGCCGCTCCAGTTCGTCGGCGATATCGTGCGGCAACAGGTCGCGCCGGGTCGACAGGACCTGGCCGAACTTGACGAAGATCGGACCGAGGTGTTCCAGCGCCATGCGCAGCCGGCGGCCCCGGGGCGCGTCCAGCCGCCGGCCGAATGCCAGCACCCGTGCCAGCGTGCGCAGGCCTGGCTGACGAAAGCTGCTCAGGACCAGTTCGTCCAGTCCGAAGCGCAGGGCCACCCAGAGAATGACCAAGCCGCGCACGTATCTCGTCATGCGCCGGTTGGCCCGGGAGCAATCGGAGCGGCGGGAAGGGGAGCGGAAGACAGCGGAGCGGGCGCAGCGGCGGCGCTTGCCGGCATCGGCCCCGCCCCACTCGAGGGAGCGCGTCCCGCCGCCGGCGACGGAGCGAATTTCCGCAGGGCCTCGACCATGCGGCGCGTGGCCCCGGCAATGGCATGGGCAGGGGCGTCGCCGATCACGCGTGACAGGTCTTCCTCCAGGTCCCACCGGACATGATCGACCAGCCAGTTGATCTCGGCCGCGAACTGCACGTCGCCCGCGATCTGCACCGGTGGCTTGTCGCCGCGACCGGCGGCCGTCGCCAGCTGCCACGGCGATTCTTCGGTGAGTGTGAGCACCAGGTCAGGCGTCGCGGCCGGGGCGGCCAGGTCCAGCAAGCCGGCGGGCGTCGTGATCAGGCGAATCGTGAAATCGCGCCATCGCGCCTCGACCACGCGGCCCTTCTGGCGGGCCAGCCGCAACTGGGCTTCCGGTTCCTGCATCAGAACATGGTTGAGAAAAAGCACGAGGCGCCGCTGGACCTCGTCGATCAACCACGCCGGCGGCTTGAGGCCTTTGGCGAGCTGCTTGAAGATGCCGTCCAGAAACGGAAAAGGGGACTGTGTTGCCATATTCCCCAATTATGCGGTGCCCGTTTCCAGGCAGGTTGCCGGCTACTGCAAGGCCTGGACCCCAGCCACCAGCCAGCCGCTATGCCCGCTCTTGGGCTTGGTCATGTTCCAGACCTCGCGGAAAGGGCTGGGGCCGGCAGAGGCGTCCTCACGGATCATTCCGGAGAACTCCACGCTCGCCATGTAGTCGTCGCCCAGGTCCTCGATTCCCAGCAGCTGCGCCTCCAGCATCACGACCTCGGTCTTGTTGGGCTGGCCAGTGGTGTGGCCCTCGCGCTCGGCCAGCTGCGAGCGAATCTCGCCCAGCATGTCGTCCGTCATCATCGAACGCAGGGTGGTGATGTCGGAACCGTCCCAGGCACCCTGCAGCGTCACGAAATTGCGCTTGGCCGCCGTGATGAAGCCTTCGGTGTCGAAACCGGGCGGGATGCCCCAGTTCTGCGATCCGGCCAGCGCCGACCCGATCTGCACGCCAGTGCCCGCCGACCCGTTCCTGGCCGCATCGAAAGCCATGCTGTTGCGCTCCCATGGCCGGGCCGATGCGTCGTTGCCGACCTTGTCAGGGCTGTACTGCGGGACCGGTTGCGCCGATTCCGCCCCCGCGCCCTGAAAGGCGTACGGGCTATTTGCCTGGGGCTGCCCTGCAGCGCGCCGCCGCATGAAATAACCGATCACCACCACCACGACCATTGCCAGCAGGGCGAACATAAGCACGCTGCCGAACGCGCCGCCCAGGCCGAGCGAATGCGCCAGCCAGGCCAGGCCCAGGCCCGCGGCCAGGCCACCGAGCATCGCGCCCCAGGGACGGCGCGGAGGCGTCACAGCGGGGGCCGTCGCCGGCCGGTTCGCCGCATTGTTCGCGCTTTGCGCATTGCCCGGCGCCACCGGCGCGCGCGCCGCTTCACGCTGTGTCACGTTGCCGGACTGCCGTCCGAACGAACCTCCACCGCCGAGGCGGCGGGCCGCGTCCGCATCCATGCTGCCGAAAGTCAGCAGCATCACCAACACCAAGGACCAGAATTTCATCATCGTCTCCTGCTTTCCAGTGTGTGCCTCAGCACTTGATTCCAACATGCAACGCCACGACGCCGCCCGTCAGGTTGTGATAGTCCACATGGCCGAAACCGCCCTTCTTCATCAGCGCCTTGAGTTCCTCCTGGCCGGGATGCATGCGGATGGACTCGGCGAGATAGCGGTAACTGTCGGCATCGCCAGCGACCAGTTGACCCAGCCGCGGCAGCACCTTGAAGGAATACCAGTCGTAGGCCCTGGCTATAGGTCGGGGCACTTTGGAGAATTCAAGGACCAGCAGCTTGCCGCCGGGCTTGAGCACCCGGTTCATCTCGGCCAGCGCCAGGTCTTTATGGGTCATGTTGCGCAAGCCGAAAGCCACACTCACCAGGTCGAAGCGGCCATCGGCGAACGGCAGCCTTTCGGCGTCGCACACGAGCGTCGGCAAGGCGACACCCGCATCGAGCAGGCGGTCGCGCCCGCCGCGCAGCATGGCTTCGTTGATGTCGGTGTGCACCACCTGGCCGGTGATGCCCACCTTTTTTGCAAAAGCCAGCGCCAGGTCCCCGGTGCCGCCGGCGATGTCCAGCACCTGCTGCCCTTCGCGCACATTGGCCGCCAGCACCGCGTACGCCTTCCACGCCCGGTGCAGGCCCATCGACATCAGGTCGTTCATGAGGTCGTACCTGGGGGCGACAGAATCGAAGACGCCGCGCACCCGGCGCGCCTTGTCGCGCTCGTCCACGGACTCGAAACCGAAATCGGTGTTGCTCATGCACCGATGCTAGGGCTGAATGGAAGCTGACGGGGTGACAACCCTGAAACAAATCAGGATTTGTGCGCTTCAGTGCGATGCGCAGGCGTGACCGCCCTTTGGCGGCATGGGCGCGTCGCGCGCGACGCCGGCATCGTTCAGGCGCTTTTCGTACTCGCTCCAGAGCCGGTCCTGCCCGGACCCCAGAAAATACAGGTAGTCCCAGGAAAAGATCCCGGTGTCGTGGCCATCCGAGAAACTCGGCTGGACCGCGTAATTGCCAACCGGCTCCAGCCCCACCAGTTCGATCTCGCGCTTGCCGGTCTGCAGCACCTCCTGGCCTGGACCATGGCCCTGGACTTCGGCCGAAGGCGAATAGATGCGCATCAGCTCGAACGGAATCCGGAATGTCATGCCGTCGGAAAAAGCGACCTCGAGCACGCGCGACTGGCTGTGGACTGTGATGTCGGTGGGGGTCGGCGCTCCCGCCTGCAGGCCGGCCATCAGTTGGCCCGGGCGCTCAAAAGCGCACCGACAGGTTGATGTAGAAGCGATCGTCGCCGCGTTGCGGCGAGGATGAGTTCAGCGTCAGTGGCACCCGGCTGCCGCTCACGATATGGCCATAGTCGGCGGTCACCGCGTAAGGACCGTTGCCGTAACGCAAGCCCAGGCCGACACTGGCGAGCCGGTCGGTGGTCGGCTTCGGCGCCGTCGGGTTGTTGTTGCCCAGCCAGCCGGCGTCGACGAATCCGAGCAGGCGCAGGCCGGGCATCTGTTCCGGCGTGGTGATCTCCAGCGTGGCCGACACCCCCTTGTCGCCGGAAATCGGGCGCTCGATCGCGGTGCCGCGGACCGAGCTCAGGCCGCCGAGGCCGAACTGCTCGCCGGAAATCAACGCGTCAGGACTGTATTGGTACTGGCCGCGCACGCCCCACAGCCAGTTGCCGCTGAAGACCGTCGAATAGCTGGCTCCGCCGCGCAGCGCCTTCCAGCGCGTGGTGCCGATGTTCGGGTCTTCAGCGCGGTACGACGCCAGGTCGTTGCCCGAGCCGCCGCTGGTGTTGAACGCCAGGTCGGCGTTATAGCCCCACACCGACGTGTCGGTCTCGGTCCGCGTGGAGTAGCCGACGGTGATCGGCCGGCTGCGGCGATCGACACCGACGGTCTGGTCGTTGATGACCGATGCGCGGAACAGCTTGTCGTCGAAAGCAGCGGTCAGGTAATTGCGGCGCCCGCCATCCGGCGGCAGGTAGTGCGTGTAATTGACGCCGACCGTGTGACCGGCGCCGGTGCTGGTGAAGGTGCCGAAATTGCCGACCACGTCCGAGCGCGTGTAGTTGACGCCGACCACGCCGCCCAGCGTGTAGAGCGGCACCTTGTACGACAGGCCGAGCTGCTTGACGTCGCTCATGCGCTGCAGCGACGTGGTGTACGCGCCGACGAACTGGTGGTCCCGGTTGAACAGGTTGGTATGGCCGCCGGAAAGGGTGAAGCGATCCCGTCCCGAGGACGCGGAACCCGCGTTCGACAGGCTGGCGCCGAAGGTCCAGGGACGGCTCTCCCTGACCGTCACGTGGGCGTCGATCTGGTCGGGCTCGTCCGCCTCCTTGATCCCGACCTGCACCTGCTTGTTCGGATTCTCGTTGGCGATGGCGGTCTGGATGGCGAGCGTCTTGAAATTGGGGGTCTGGCCTTCCTGCAGTTCGGGGATCGACCGGCGGATGTTGGCCTGGTCGTAGATCGTCAGCGGTTCGAACGTCACCCGGCTGATGGTGAACTTCACGATGTTCAGGTTGACCGTGTCCCCGACTTCCTGCGGCGGCAGCGCCACCCGGTGCAGCCCGAAACCGCGGTCACGCAGCGCCGCTTCCAGTGCAGCGGTGGCTTTCTGCAGCGTCTCGAGGGTGGCGTCGGCGCGCAGGTAAGGCGCCAGGACGCGGGCGGTGTCGCCATCACCGAGCGGATTTTCCCCGGTGACGTTGAAGCCCTTGATCGCAAAGACCGGCGAAGGTGCTGGTGGCGGGGCGCCGCCAGGGGCAGCTTGCTGCGCCAGCGCCGGCATGGCGGCCGCCGCGGCGACGCATAGGGCCAACCGTACGGCGAACGAAAAATGGCTAACTGCCGCTGAGGGCATCGAAAACGCTTTGTACATTTTTTTCTCGCCCCTCGCGGACCAGCCGCATGAAGGCGGATTGTCTCACCGGTGTAACTGTCTTGTCACCCGGCTGGCGGGCTTACTTACACTGATTGGTGGGCTTGACACCCGCATCGGCGAGGATGCTCACCAGCAGCGGATTCTTGCTGGTGGGCAGGGGGAGCTTGTCGAAGTCGAGAAATTTGGGAATCAGGGTGGGCCGGCCGGTCTCGCCGGCCAGGCCGGCGAATCCGGCCTCGTTCTTGCCGAGGTGCAGGATCTCGGTGGCGGTCGCGATCTCGATGTGGCCATCACGCACGAAGACAAACAGGCCTTCCCGGTCATCCGACACGTTGTCGTGCGAAAACAACTTGGGCGGAACCTGAACGCCGTCCGGGCGCGGACCGTCCGACGGCGGCTCGCTGGTGACCGGCCGGATTCCGTTGCGCGAAATGAACAGCCCCTGGCCCGCCTGCAGCACCTCGAGGGCCGAGCCTCCCTGCGGCGTCACGTCGATCGCGCCCAGCCAGGTGAAGATCGTCATGCCAGCGTCGTCACCGCCGCCTTCTTCCTGCGCACAAGGGCCGGTGCAGACGATATCGAAGCCGGTGCCACGGATGCCGATGGTGGCCGTCGCGGTGCTGAAGCCCACGTTGCGATTGTTGGACTTGGCGATCAAGCCGGTGAGCGCACGGACCGACCCCCTCAGGATCGACGCCAGGAAGCGGCCTTCACCGGCGTTCTGGCCGTCATAGACGAAGTTGTCGACGCGAAAGCGGGTGGTCTGGCCGAGCGTGATCCGGGTGTCGTCCCGAAACGCCAGCACTGCGCGGGTTTCGCGGCTGGTTTCGACGACGTCCCCGGGATAGACGCTGCCGCCGTCCACCAGCCGGCGTCGCACGCCGGCGGCATCGGTGGCGTTCAGTTCGCCTTGCGCGGTGACCACCCTGGCACTGGCCTGCACGGCGTTGGGCCGGGCGGTCTCCTGGACCCGCGAGGATTCGGCCGCGCATTCGCGGGTGCACAGGCGTGCGTCGAAGTCGGTCCCGCGGATGCCGATGGTGGCGGTGCTGGTCTGCACTTTCGCCGCGTTCGGCGAGTTCTTGGAGATCAGTCCCGTCACTGCCCGAAAACCGCCACGCACCAGCTGCATCAGCATGCTGTTGTCGGGCGCGTTTTCCTTGAAATGGTAATGCTGCAGGATTATTTCGGAGTTCGGCCGGATCGTCATCCGGGTGCCGTCGTCCAGTTTGATGATGGCCGAGGCGCCCTCTGACGTGGTCAGGCGGTCGCCTTCCCGCAGGCTCAGGCCCTTGCCGAGCGTCCTGGGGCCTTGTCCGGGGGTCTGGGCGAAGCCGACGCCACGCGCGAACTCGACTTCGCCGGCAAGCTGGGCGCTCGCGGCCCCCGCGGTCAGCAGCAAACCCAATCCGAAGGCCACGGGCGCGAGCCGCGTGAGACAGTTGTGCAAGGTCATGATGACTTACCTCCGGATACCCATTTTCTCAACAGGAAGAACTCCATGGGTTATACACGTTGCCCCCTGCGCACGGGAAGTCCCGGCCGGGCTGCCTGGCGGCCCCCGTGCGGGATTTCACGCTCGTCAGTCATTTGCCCCACACCTTCGCCCTACGAACTGGGGAGGCCCGTCCGACCCAAGCCTCAGACCAGGACGCGTTCGATGCCGCCGCTGTTGGCTGCCGCGACGTAATCGGGCATCCAGTTGCCGCCCAGGATCTTGTTCGCCATTTCGACCACGATGTAGTCGGCCTCGAGCAGCCCGTTTTGCAGATCGGCGCCGTAACGTGACAGGCCCTGCAGGCAACTCGGGCAGCTGGTGAGGATCTTGATGTTGTCGGTGGCGCCGACCTTGCCCGCATCCCGCAGCGCCGCCTCGTCCTTGCGCAGTTCCTCCTCCTTGCGGAAGCGGACCTGCGTGGCGATGTCCGGCCGCGACACGCCGAAGGTGCCGGACTCGCCGCAACACCGGTCGGACTTGCGCACGTTGTCGCCCATCAGGCCTTTGACCGTCTTCATCGGATCCTGCAGCTTCATCGGCGTATGGCAGGGGTCGTGGTACAGGTAGCCCGCCTGGTCCTGCAGCGTGATGCCTTTTTCCAGCAGGTATTCGTGGATGTCGATGATGCGGCAGCCCGGGAAAATCTTGCCGAACTCATAGCCTTGCAGCTGGTCGTAGCAGGTGCCGCAACTGACCACCACGGTCTTGATGTCAAGATAGTTCAGCGTGTTGGCGACACGGTGGAACAACACCCGGTTGTCGGTGATGATCTTCTCGGCCTTGTCGAACTGGCCGGAGCCGCGTTGCGGATAGCCGCAGCACAGATACCCCGGCGGCAGCACGGTCTGCACGCCCGCGTGCCAGAGCATGGCCTGCGTGGCCAGCCCGACCTGCGAGAACAGACGCTCCGAGCCGCAACCCGGGAAATAAAACACCGCCTCGGTCTCCGACGTGGTGGTCTTCGGGTTGCGGATGATGGGAACGTAATCCTTGTCCTCGATGTCCAGCAGCGCCCGCGCGGTCTTCTTCGGCAAGCCGCCCGGCAGCTTCTTGTTGATGAAGTGGATCACCTGTTCCTTGACCGGCGAGCGCTCGTGCGTCGCCGGTGGGCGGTTGACCTGCATCCGGGCCAGTCCACGCAGGATGTCATTGCCCAATCGCTGCAGCTTGAAGCCGACGCCGACCACCGCCGCGCGAATGAACTTGATCGTCTCCGGATTGGTGGCGTTGAGCATCAGCATGGCCGCGGCATTGCCCGGGCGGAACGTCTTCTGTCCCATCTTGCGCAGCAGGTTGCGCATGTTCATCGACACGTCGCCAAAATCGATCTTCACCGGACAGGGCGATTCGCACTTGTGGCACACCGTGCAATGGTCGGCGACGTCCTCGAATTCCTGCCAGTGCTTGATCGAGACGCCGCGCCGGGTCTGCTCCTCGTACAAAAAGGCCTCGACCAGCAAGGAGGTGGCGAGGATCTTGTTGCGCGGGCTGTACAGCAGGTTGGCGCGCGGCACGTGCGTCGCGCAAACCGGCTTGCACTTGCCGCAGCGCAGGCAGTCCTTGATGCTGTCGGCGATGGCGCCGATGTCGGACTGCTGCATGATCAGCGACTCGTGTCCCATCAGCCCGAAGCTGGGCGTGTAGGCGTTGGTCAGGTCGGCATAGACGCCGAGCAAGGGCGCGTCGTCGCCTTCCAGTGGCGGCTGTCCCGTGCTTGCCGCAGCGGCTTGCGCGGGGCGCAGCAGCTTGCCCTTGTTGAACCGGCCCTGCGGATCGACCCGCAGCTTGTAGTCGGCGAAGGGCTTGAGCTCCTCGTCGGTCAGGAATTCCAGTTTGGTGATGCCGATGCCGTGCTCGCCGGAGATCACCCCATTGAGCGACCGGGCCAGCGCCATGATGCGTTTGACGGCCTGGTGCGCGCTTTGCAGCATCTCGTAGTCGTCGCTGTTGACGGGAATGTTGGTGTGGACGTTGCCGTCTCCCGCATGCATGTGCAGCGCCACCCAGACCCGCCCCTTCAACACCCGCTTGTGGACCGCATTGCACTGCGCCAGGATCGGCCCGAAGGCTTCGCCGACGAAGATCGACTGCAGCGGCGCGCGGATCTGAGTTTTCCAGCTGGCGCGCAGCGTGTGGTCCTGCAGCTGCGCAAACAGCTGTTCGACGTCCTGCAGCCAGCCGCGCCACAAGCTGCGCACGTCCCGCACGACCTGCAGCGCCTGCCCGACCCGGTCTTCCAGCAGCTCGGCCGACGGAATCTCGTTGGCATCGTCGTGCTGGCCGAGGGGAAGATCGCCCCGGCTGAAAAAAGCCTCCAGCTCGTCGGCCAGGGCAATCTTGTTGCGCAGGCTCAGCTCGATGTTGATGCGCTCGATGCCGTCGGTGTATTCGGCCATCCGCGGCAGCGGAATCACCACGTCTTCGTTGATCTTGAAGGCGTTCGTGTGCTTGCTGATGGCCGCGGTGCGCTTGCGATCGAGCCAGAACTTCTTGCGCGCCTCGGGGCTGATCGCGATGAAGCCTTCGCCGTTGCGCGAGTTGGCGATCCGCACCACCTCCGAGGTGACACGCGCAACCGCATCGGCGTCGTCGCCGGAAATGTCGCCCACCAGCACCATCTTGGGCAGCCCGGCGCGCTTGGACTTGGTCGAATAGCCCACCGCCCGCAGGTAGCGGTCGTCCAGGTGCTCGAGGCCGGCCAGCAGCACGCCAGAGCGCTTCTGCTCGGCGAACATGAAGTCCTTGATCTCGACGATGCTCGGCACCGCGTCGCGCGCATTGCCGAAGAATTCCATGCAGACCGTGCGGGTGTGCTGCGGCATCCGGTGCACCACCCAGCGGCCGCTGGTGATGAGCCCGTCGCAGCCTTCCTTCTGGACGCCGGGCAGGCCCGAGAGGAACTTGTCGGTGACGTCCTTGCCCAGGCCCTCCTTGCGGAAGGTGGAGCCCGGAATCACCAGCCGCTCGGTGCGGATCGGCGTCTTGCCGTCGGCCTCGAAATACTTCAGCTCGAAACTCGCGAGTTGGGCGTCGTGGATCTTGCCGAAGTTGTGGTCCAGGCGCGTGACTTCCAGCCACTGCGCCTGCGGCGTCACCATCCGCCACGAGACCAGGTTGTCCAGCGCCGTGCCCCACAGCACAGCCTTCTTGCCACCGGCGTTCATGGCGATGTTGCCGCCGATGCATGAGGCTTCGGCCGATGTCGGATCGACGGCAAAAACAAAGCCGGCGCGCTCGGCCGCATCGGCCACGCGCTGGGTGACCACGCCCGCTTCGGTCCATACGGTCGGCACAGGTTGCGCGTGGCCGGGAATCGAGACCAGCTCGACTTCGGTCATCGCCTCGAGCTTCTCGGTGTTGATCACCGCGCTCTTCCAGGTCAGCGGAATCGCGCCGCCGGTGTAGCCCGTGCCGCCCCCGCGCGGGATGATGGTCAGGTCCAGATCGATGCAGCCCTGGACCAGGCCGGCCATCTCGGCTTCGGTGTCAGGGGTCAGCACCACGAACGGGTATTCGACGCGCCAGTCGGTGGCGTCGGTGACATGCGAGACCCGCGACAGCCCGTCGAACTTGATGTTGTCCTTCGCCGTATACCGGCGCAGCACCCGCTGCGTCCGCCGTCGCAAGTCCGCCGCCGACGTGAAGCCCGCATCGAAGTTTTTCACTGCGACGGTCGCGGCCTTGAGCAGTTCACCGACCACCGCATCGCGGGCCGGGTCGGCATCGGGTGTCCGGCGCTTTTCCACTTCGGCCAGCCGGTGCTCCAGCGCCTCGACCAGCAAACGCCGCCGCTTCGGGTTGTCCAGCAGGTCGTCCTGCAGGTAAGGGTTGCGCTGCACCACCCAGATGTCGCCGAGCACCTCGTACAGCATGCGCGCCGAGCGGCCTGTGCTTCGCTCCGCCCGCAGCTGCAACAGCACCTCCCAAGCCCGGGCGCCGAGCAGGCGGATCACGATCTCGCGGTCGGAGAACGAGGTGTAGTTGTATGGAATCTCGCGCAACCGGGGCACATCGCCCGGGACCGCGGCCATGAGTTGGTTGAGCGTTGTGGGTGCGTTCATCGGGTGGGGTGTCAGCCAGGCGACAGCATGGAGAAGGTCGAAGATTCATGGTACCGCAGTGCAGCAATCCTTCGTTGGCGTGGAGTCTCTGCGCGGCGATGGCTCCGCCTCATGGAAACCCCGCTTGTGAGGCGGCAGCAGGCCCGCTTAAATCCCGCTGTCATAAAAAGTTTGTAAGCTCAGTCCGATTCGAGGAGTCCTTGATGAAATTGAAATTTGTCGCCGCCTGCGCCCTGGCCGTCGCTGTCACCCTGCCCGCCCAGGCCCAGACTGAAATCCAGTGGTGGCATTCTATGACCGCCGTCAATAACGAATGGGTGAATGACCTGGCCAAACAGTTCAACGAGAGCCAGAAGGACTACAAGGTCGTGCCCACGTACAAGGGCAGCTACGACGAATCGATGACGGCGTCGATTGCGGCCTTCCGGGCCGGCAACGCGCCGCATATCCTGCAGGTGTTCGAAGTGGGCACTGCCACGATGATGGCCAGCAAGGGCGCGATCGTGCCGGTCGGGCAGGTGATGAAGGATGCGGGCGAGAAGTTCGATCCGGCCGGCTACATTTCCGCCGTCGCAGGCTACTACACAGCGCCCAACGGGCAGATGCTGAGCTTCCCCCTGAACAGCTCGACCACCATTTTTTACTTCAACAAGGACGCGTTCAAGGCCGCCGGGCTGCCCACCGACAAGGCGCCCTCCACCTGGCCCGAAGTGGTCGTTGCCGCCGCCAAGCTCAAGGCGTCCGGTCACAAATGCCCGTTCACCACGGCCTGGCAGGGCTGGACCCAGCTGGAAAGCTTTTCGGCCTGGCACAACGTCGAGTTCGCGTCCAGAAGCAACGGCCTGGCCGGCCTCGACGCGCGCATGAAAGTCAATTCGCCGCTGCACGTGCGCCACATCGAGAACCTGGCCAACATGGCCAAGCAGGGGCTGTTCGTCTACAAGGGCCGCGGCAACGTGCCGGAAGCCAGCTTCATCTCGGGCGAGTGCGCCATGATCAACACGTCCTCCGGCTTCTACGGCAACGTCGCCAAGAACGCCAAGTTCGCCTACGGTCTGGCTCCCCTGCCCTACTACCCCGATGTGCCGGGCGCGCCCCAGAACACGGTCATCGGCGGCGCCAGCCTGTGGGTGATGTCCGGCAAGAAGCCGGTCGACTACAAGGGCGTGGCGAAGTTCTTCAGCTTCATCTCGACACCGGAAGTCCAGTCGGCCAGCCACAAGCGCACCGGCTACCTGCCGGTGACCACGGCGGCCTACAAGCTGACCGAAGATTCGGGCTTCTACAAGCAGAACCCCGGGACCGACGTCGCGGTGACGCAAATGATCCGCAAGGTCACGGACAAGAGCCGCGGCATCCGCCTGGGCAACTACGTGCAGGTCCGCGCCATCGAGGACGAGGAACTCGAACAGGTGTGGAACGGCAAGAAGACAGCCAAGGAGGCGCTCGACGCAATCGTGACCCGCGGCAACGAACAGCTGGAGCGCTTCCAGAAGGCGAACAAGGGCTGACGCCCTTGTTCGCCTTTGGCGGTATCGACGGCACCCCCTCCCCTGCCCTCCACCGCCAAGCGGGAGAGGGTGGCAGGTAGTACGCGACAATCAACCATGGAAAAGCGCGTCGTCTTCCGTTCGAGCTGGCTGCCCTGGCTGTTGCTGGCGCCGCAGATGGCGGTCATCCTCGTGTTTTTCTTCTGGCCGGCGGCGCAGGCGGTTCTGCAGTCGATGCAGCAGCAGGACGCTTTCGGCACGTCGATCGAATTCGTCGGTTCGGCCAACTTCAGGCAACTGTTTGCCGACCCCGGCTACCTGGAATCGTTCAAGACCACGGCGCTGTTTTCCGTGCTCGTTGCCGGCATCGGCATCAGCCTGTCGCTGTTGCTGGCGGTGTTCGCCGACCGCATCGTGCGTGGGTCCACGTTCTACAGGACCATGCTGGTGCTGCCCTACGCGGTGGCGCCTTCCGTGGCTGCCGTGCTGTGGGTCTTCATGTTCTCGCCCTCGCTCGGCGTGGTGTCGTATGCGCTGGGCAAGTTCGGCATCGACTGGAACCACCTGCTCAATTCGGGTCACGCGATGACGCTGATCGTGATGGCCGCCGTGTGGAAGCAGATTTCCTACAACTTCCTGTTTTTCCTGGCGGGCCTGCAGTCGATTCCCAAGTCGCTGATCGAAGCCGCAGCCATCGACGGCGCGCGCCCCTGGCGCCGCTTCTGGACGGTCCAGTTTCCCCTGCTCTCGCCCACCACCTTTTTCCTGCTGGTCATCAATGTCATTTACGCCTTCTTCGACACCTTCGCCATCGTCGACGCGGCCACGCAGGGGGGGCCCGGCAGGGACACCTCGATTCTGGTTTACAAGGTCTACTACGACGGCTTCAAGGCGATGGACCTGGGCGGCTCGGCAGCCCAGTCCGTGATCCTGATGGCGATCGTCGTCGCGCTGACCGTGGTCCAGTTCCGTTACGTCGAGAAGAAGGTCCAGTACTGATGGACGCGACCCATGGTTGAGAAAAGGGGAACCCAAGGCCTGCTGGCCCATGCGGTGGTGATGCTCGGCGTTCTGGTCGTCGCGTTCCCGCTGTACCTCGCCTTCGTGGCGTCGACCCACACGGCGCAGGAGATCGTGCAGGCGCCGATGCCCCTGCTGCCGGGCAGCCACATGTGGGAAAGCTACAAGTCGGCACTGTTCGGGCGCGAAGCCAGCGCGGGCTCCAACGCACCCGTGGCCCACATGATGTGGGTCAGCCTGGTCACCGCGCTGGTGATCTCGATCGGCAAGATTTCGATCTCGCTGCTGTCGGCCTTCGCGATCGTGTACTTCCGCTTTCCGCTGCGCAAGACCTTCTTCTGGGCCATCTTCGTGACCCTGATGCTGCCGGTCGAGGTGCGGATCCTGCCGACCTACCAGGTGCTGTCCGATCTTCACATGCTCAACAGCTATGCGGGGCTCACGGTGCCGCTGATCGCCTCGGCCACGGCCACCTTCCTGTTCCGGCAGTTCTTCATGACCGTCCCCGACGAACTCACCGAGGCTTCGCGCATGGATGGCGCCAGCCCGATGCGGTTCTTCTTCGACGTGCTGCTGCCGCTGTCGAAGACCTCGATGGCGGCGCTGTTCGTCATCCAGTTCATCTACGGCTGGAACCAGTACCTCTGGCCGCTGCTCGCGACGACCGGTGAAGACATGTACCCCGTGGTGGTCGGCATCAAGCGGATGATTGCCGGCGGCGACTCGCAAAACGAATGGAACGTCGTGATGGCAACCGCCATCCTGGCGATGCTGCCGCCGGCCGTCGTGGTGGTCGGCATGCAGAAATGGTTCGTCAAGGGCCTGGTGGATACGGAGAAATAATGGCATCCATCCAACTCAAGAACGTCGTCAAACGCTATGGCCAGGGCAAGCTTGCGCTGCAGGTCATCCACGGCGTGAGCGCGGAAATTGCCGATCGCGAGTTCATCGTCATCGTGGGGCCATCCGGCTGCGGCAAGTCCACGCTGCTACGGATGGTCGCCGGGCTGGAGGAAGTGTCGAGCGGCGAAATCCGGATCGGCGACCGGGTGGTCAACGACCTCGAGCCGGCAGAGCGCGACATCGCGATGGTGTTCCAGAACTACGCGCTCTATCCGCACATGAGCGTGTTCGACAACATGGCGTATGGCCTGAAGATCAAGAAGGTGCCGGTCGCCGAGATCAAGACCCGCGTCGACAAGGCTGCCGGCATCCTGGAGCTGCGCCAGCTGCTGGCCCGCAAGCCGCGCGAACTCTCGGGCGGCCAGCGCCAGCGCGTGGCGATGGGCCGTGCCATCGTCCGGCAGCCGCAGGTGTTCCTGTTCGACGAACCGCTCTCCAATCTCGACGCCAAGCTGCGGGCCCACACCCGGCTGGAGATCCAGAAGCTGCACCGCGAACTGGGCATCACGTCGCTGTTCGTCACCCACGACCAGGTGGAAGCCATGACGCTGGCCCAGCGGATGATCGTGATGAACGCCGGCGCGATGGAACAGTTCGCGACGCCCGAAGAGGTCTACCACCGCCCCGCCTCCATCTTCGTGGCCAGCTTCATCGGCTCGCCGCCCATGAACCTGCTCAAGAATGCGCAAGGAAATCGGCCGGGCGCCGTGCTGGGAATCCGGCCAGAGCACCTGGACGTGGGCCGGGAAGGCTGGCAGGTCCGGGTCGAGACTGTCGAACTGCTGGGGGCCGAGCGCCTGGTCTACGGCCGGCTGGGCGACGAACAGATCATCGTGCGGACCGACGAGGAAAAGCCGGCGCCGGCCAACGACTCGGTCATTCATGTCAAGCCGCGTGAAGAACGCCTGCACTGGTTCGACGCCGCCACGGGCAAGCGGCTGTGAAGCGCTGACATGAGCGACTCCGCGTTGCGAGACGCCTGGCCGTATCCGCGCTGGATCGCGCATCGCGGCGCCGGCAAGCTGGCGCCTGAAAACACACTGGCTGCCTTTCGCGTGGGGGCGGCACACGGCTACCGCATGTTCGAATGCGACGTCAAGCTGGCGGCCGACGGCGTTCCCTTCCTGATGCACGACAGCACGCTGGGCCGGACCACCAACGGCCGCGAGATCTTCGGGCGCGCCGCGAGCGATATCGGCGGCGATCACCCGTGGAGCGAACTTGCCCGGCTGGATGCGGGCCGCTGGCATTCCCGGGCCTATGCCGGCGAGCCGCTGCCGACGCTGGAAAACGTCTCCCGCTTCTGCCTGGACAACAACTATTTCCTGAACATCGAGATCAAGCCGACGGCAGGCGCCGAGCGCCGGACCGGCGAGGTCGTGGCGCGGCACGCGGACCGGTTGTGGAACGACGCGCCGACACCGCCCCTGTTGACATCATTTGAGGTCGCGTCGCTGGAAGGCGCGCTGGCGACCGCCGCTAACCTGCCGCGCGGCTTGCTGCTCGACACCCTGTGGCCGGGCTGGCTGGAAAAAGCGGCGTCGCTCGAATGCGTCGCCATTGTTTGCAACCATGCGCTCTGGGACGCGAGCACCGTCGCGCAGGCGCATGGCGTGGGCATGAAATGCCTGAGCTACACAGTCAACGACGAATGGGCCGCGCAACGCCTGCTCGCACTGGGCACGGATGGCCTCATCACCGACCGCGTCGACCTGTTTTCGCCGATCTGACGCGGTGCCCGGAACGTCATTCCCGCGCAGCCTGCCCCCGCGGAGGCGGGGGGCGCGAACGATCTACTTGAGGTCGCCAGCCAGAGAAGCGAGCGTCTCGGCGGCGATGGTGGTGTGCGCGGGATAGTTGGTGTGGTCGCAGCCGACCTTGACGCTTGCACCTGCCTTGATCGCGGCCACCATGGCCGGCGTGAATTCGAAGCGCACGAAGTGGACCGCCGAAGTCTTCTCGTCGTTTTCGCGATCGAGGTCTTCGTCGGCGATCGCATACACCCGCTGGTGGCCCTCCACCTCGACGAACATCCGGTCCTCGACCCCGATCAGGCGCGCCAGCTCGCGCCGGCGCTCGTTCTCGTCGGGGTACTCGATCAGCAGCGTGGCTTTCCAGTTGCCGCCGTCGGGCATCAAGGGCGCATAGGCCTCGATCTCCTGCGTGATGCCGTCTTCCTCGAAGATTTTCTCGATCCGCAACATCTCCTGGATCTGGTAGCGGATGGTCAGCTCGCTCTCGAACTGCAGGTTGACGTGGTCGCCCAGCGGCACGCTGCGCAGCTTGCGATGGGCGATGACTTCGGCCTTGCGTTCCTTGCGGTATTTGCTGTACGCCTCCAGCGTCATCAGGCTGTCGCGGGTGATTTTTCCGGTCAGTTGCATCGTCAATCCAATCCGTACGCGATTCGCACCAGCGAGATCGGGTGTTCGAGGCGCGGGGTACCGAGCGCATTCACGTCGAAGCCCTGGTCGATGTGGTGGCCGCCCAGCGGGCAGTCGGAGCTGATGTAGTCCGGCTGGCCGCCCTGCGGGTGCTCGGCCATCTTCTTGAACAGCGGCTTGCCGATCTTCATCGCGACTTCGTGCGAGGGCACTTTCACGCCGTAAGTGCCGGCGTGGCCCGAACAACGCTCATTGGTATGCACATAGGTGTCCGGCACCATCTTGAGCATCTCCTCGGTTTTCCTGCCGATGTTCTGCACCCGCGTGTGGCAGGGGATCTGGTAGCTGACCTTGCCGAGCGGCTGGGAGAAATCGGTCTTGAGCAGCCCATCGCGCTTGCGGGCCATGAAGTACTCGAACGGATCCCACATCGCTTCCTTGACAGCCTGCACGTCGGCGTCATCCGGGTACATCAGCGGAATCTCCTGCTTGAACATCAGCGTGCAACTGGGCACGGCGGTGATGATGGCGTAACCCTCCTTGGCGTACTTCGCCAGGATCGGGATGTTCGCCTGCTTGCTCTCGTCGACCGCGTCGAGGTCGCCGAGTTCGAGCCTGGGCATGCCGCAGCACTTTTCCTTGTTCACCAGCACATAGGGCACTTCGTTGTGGGCCAGCACCTTCAACAGGTCGTGGCCGATGCCCGGCTCGTTGTAGTTGATGTAGCAGGTGGAAAAGATCGCCACCTTGCCGGGCGTCTTGGCGCCGTTCCTGATGCTGAAGTCCTTCGACTTTGGCGCGCCGGAGCGGAATTTGCGCGTGGCCAGTGCCGGCAACCAGGCGTTCTTGTCCACGTGCAAGCTCTTTTCCATCAGCGAGCGGGCCGGCCTGGTCTGGTTCACCGCGTTCGCAAGCTGGGTGACGATGGGGATGCCGGCGAACTGGCCGTGCACATCGGTCGACGCCAGAAACTTCTCACCGAAGCTGACGCCGCCCTGCTTGAACTTGATCGCCTTGGCCCGCAGCATGGTGTGCGGATAGTCCACATTCCACTCGTGCGGCGGCACGTAGGGACACTTGGTCATGTAGCACAGGTCGCACATGTAGCACTGGTCGACCACCTTCCAGTAGTCCTTGCGATCCACCGTATCGACCTCGCCTGACTTGCTCTCGTCGATCAGGTCGAACAGCGTCGGGAAGGAACCGCAGAGGCTGACGCAGCGCCGGCAGCCATGGCAGATGTCGAAGATGCGCTCGAGTTCGTCGAAGGTCTCTTCTTCGTTGTAGTACTGCGGATTTTTCCAGTCGATCGGGTGACGGGTCGGGGCTTCGAGGTTGCCTTCGCGGGCTGCGGCCATGTTCTGGTCTTTCTGGACGGATGCTTTCCACTGGACGCTGCGCGAAGCAGCGCCCAGCAGGAAGCAAACGGACGGTCAGTCCACCAGTTCGTTCAGCGCACGGGTGTAGCGGTTGGCATGCGAGCGCTCGGCCTTGGCCAGCGTTTCGAACCAGTCGGCCACTTCGTCATGGCCTTCTTCACGCGCGGTCTTGGCCATGCCCGGGTACATGTCGGTGTACTCGTGGGTTTCGCCGGCGACGGCGGACTTTAGGTTGTCGCGGGTCGGGCCGATCGGCATGCCGGTCGCCGGGTCGCCGCACTGCTCGAGCCACTCGAGATGGCCGTGGGCGTGGCCGGTTTCGCCTTCAGCGGTGGAGCGGAACAGGGCCGCCACATCGTTCTGGCCTTCGACGTCGGCCTTGTTTGCGAAGTACAGATAACGGCGGTTGGCCTGGGATTCGCCGGCGAAGGCGGCCTTCAGGTTTTCTTCCGTCCTGGAGCCTTTGAGTGCTGCCATGTGGAAATCTCCTAGTGGGTTGATGAATCGGGATCACGCCTCGAACACGGGGTCGAAGACATCATGAAGGATAGCCCTCTCACGGGGGGCGTCTAATTGGTTGCGTCAATCCCGTGAATTGCCAGCCGCTATTGTCCCGATTGCTCCAGTCATCCACTTCAACTGGACTGGCCCGGACCGGCGGTCCCCCAAGCCATTACGGTATAGTAAATTCGTTACGGATAAGTAAACTCCTGCCGTTTCAAAAGCAGGATCCCTGGAGACCCCCATGGCCGCCGTTCTCGAAGCCACCAGCGCCCTGCCCGCCGCGGTGCCGGTTCATCAGTTGCACCATGTCGCCTACCGGGCCAGGGATGCGGAGGAAACGCGGCACTTCTACGAGGACATCCTGGGTTTGCCGCTGTTCCACATCATCCAGAGCGACCATGTGCCCAGCACCGGGGAATACTGTCCCTACACCCACTTTTTCTTCCGCCTGCAGGATGGCTCGTTCATCGCTTTTTTCGATCTCGGCAATGACGAAGCGGCCCTGCCGTCGTCGAACACGCCGGCCTGGGTCAACCACATTTCGTTCCGGGTCGATTCCCAACAGGCGCTGCGCGACATGAAAGCCCGGCTCGAAGCGCACGGTGTCAAAGTGCTGGGCATCACCGACCACCACATCTTCCACAGCATCTATTTCTTCGACCCGAACGGGGTCCGGCTCGAGCTGACGGCGCAGCTGGCGGACGAATTCCAGATGCTGCAGGAGAGCAAGACAGCGCACGCCAGGCTGGCCGAGTGGACCGAGCGCAAGAAACAGTGGCGCCAGGACCGCGCATCCGGCAAGACCTCCGAGGCGCTCAAACCCCAGCAGAACGACCGCCCGGAAGTGGTGGCGCGGCCGTGATGGCTGCGCCGGGTTACGCCGAAGCGGCGTTCGGAAGCGGCTACCAGTTCACCCCGGGCCAGGGCTATGTCCTGCCGGAATACGCCTTCGTCGAACCGCCGGAAATCCGTTCGGGCGAAGTCGCCCGGCACCCGATCGTCATCATGGGCGCGGGGCTGGCGGGGCTGACGATGGCTTGCGCGCTGGCACGGTACGGCGTCCCGGCCCTGCTGCTGGACGAGGACAACACGGTCGGCGTCAAGGGCGCCTCGTCGCGCGGCATCTGCTACACCCAGAAGTCGCTGGAGATCTTCGACCGGCTGGGCGTGTACGGACGCATCGCGGCCAAGGGCATCCAGTGGAGCGTCGGGCGCACCTTCGCCGGCAAGGACGAGGTCTATTCGTTCGACCTGCGCCAGCAAAGCGCCTACAACCTCTCCAGCCAGCCCCCGTTCATCAACATCCAGCAGTTCTACATCGAGGGCTTCCTGGTCGAACGCATCGGCGCGCTGGGCGCCATCGACATCCGCTGGAACAACCGCGTCACGGCTTTCGAGCAGAACGCCGAATGCGCGACCCTGTCGGTGAGCACACCGGCCGGCGACTACCGGATCCGGGCCGATCATGTGATCGACGCCACCGGCTCCCACACACCGTTCCGGCAATGGGTCGGCGCTTCGGTGACCGCCAAAAAGGGCGACGACCGCTGGTGCATCGCCGACGTGCGCTTCACCCGGCGGCCGCCGACCGAGCGCCACACCTGGATCGAGGCGCCCTTCAACGACAACCGCGCGGTCTGGCAGCACCTGATGGGCGACGACGTCTGGCGGATCGACTACCAGATGGCGCCCGACACCGATCCGGCTGCGATGAGCCGCGAAGAGGTCGTGCGCGAGCGTCTGGCACGCCAGTTCGGCGCCGACACCGAGGTGGAGATCGTCTGGGTCGGACCCTACGCGTACAAAAGCGAGTGCGTGGACCGGATGCGGCACGGCCGGCTGTTCTTCATGGGCGATGCGGCCAAGGTGGTCAGCCCCTTCGGCGCCCGCGGCGGCAACACCGGCATCGCAGACGCCGACAACCTGGCCTGGAAACTCGCCGCGGTCATCCAGGGCCGGGCCTCGCCAGGGCTGCTCGACAGCTATCACGAAGAGCGGCACGAGGCGGCGACGCAGAACGTGCTGGTGTCCAACCGCACGGCCCGCTTCCTGCGGCCCGCGCCCGGCATCGAAAAAACCTTTCGCGACGCGGCGCTCAGCCTCGCGCGCCAGCACCTGTTCGCGCGCCAGCTGGTCAACACCGGCCGCATGGCGATCGCCAACCCGTATTCGCATTCGAGCGCCTGCGATCGCACGGGCGGGCTGCCGGTGCAGAACGTTTCCTTCGCCTGGCCGGACGGCTCGCGCGGCACCATGAACGAGTTGCTGCGCTGGGCGGACGGCAATCTGCTGGTGCTGCTGTTCGGCGACGCCAGCCGCAGCAGCCTGGAGCGGCTGCAGGCGCTGTCGGAGACTGCGCCGGTGCGCTGCGTCCAGGTCCTGGGCGCCGAGGGGCGCGCGGGCGCTGTCGAGCATATCCGCGATCCGCAGGGCCATTTGCAAGGCGCCTGCCATGTGTTCGGCCACGCCTGGGCGTTGATCCGGCCCGACAGCTACCTGGCCGCCACGGGCGAGAGCATCGACGCCGCCCTGGTCCATGCGGTCGGCCGTTCGCTGGGCGCCGCGCTGGAAGGAGAAGAGGCATGAAAACAGCCCTGAACCTGCAGGATGCGGACGGCTTCTATGAACAGCTGCTGGACGCCCACCAGGGGCTCAGCCCCCGGCAATCCGAACTTCTGAATGCGCGCCTGATCCTGCTGCTGGCGAACCAGGTCGGGGACGGCAAGGTGCTGCGGGAGTGTGTCGAAGCCGCCGGGAAGTTGCCGGACTGAACCGGAAGCCCTGGGTTCCCGCCTTCGCGGGAATGACGACAAAAACGTCGTCCCCCCTATGCGCATCCCCGCGCAGAACCCGTCATTCCCGCGCAGGCGGGAACCCATTGCTTCCGATCAGGTCGGTCCACAGGTC
>JANXVP010000137.1 GCA_025351615.1 Ramlibacter sp.
TCAAGATACGGTGCGCAGTTGACGAATGCAGCCCCGACTTTTCGCTGATTTCTTTTAAAGACACCGCCTCTTCCCGGCTAGCAAGTATTTCCAGCAAAGTAAACATTCGCTCTATAACCTGCACCGTGGGTGTTGTAGCGGCAGAAATTTCTGGTTTTTTCATAAAGAGGCTATCCCTCAATATTTTACGCTATGAAATTATTTGTATTTCACCTGCAGTAGTGCGCTTTCACAACGACGACGTGATCGGTGCCTGATCAGTCCAGACTTCGCCGACTAGCAACTGGTGTGGTGTGTAGTTGGCTTTGTAATTCATCTTTGCGCTGTCGGCGATCCAATAGCCGAGGTACACAAAGGCAAGCTTCAGCCGGCGCGCTTGCTCGATTTGCCAGAGCACGCCGTACGTTCCGAAGCTGGCTTTTTCTTCAGGCTCGTAAAACGTGTAGACCGCAGACAGGCCATCGTCCAGGACGTCGAGAATTGACACCATTTTCAAGCGACCTTGCTGGTTGCCGGAAGGCGGCTCGCGGAACTCTATCAAGCGTGAGTTCACTCGGCTTTGAAGTAGAAATTGTGAGTATTGGTCGGTGCTGTCTTCGGACATGCCACCACCGGCGTGCCGGCTGTTCTGGTAGCGCAAGTAAAGCGCGTAGTGCTCTTCGACAAAACAAAGTTTCAAAACGCGGGTTTGAAGCGATGCGTGTTTCGCCGCTGCTCGCCGCTGGCTGCGGTCGGCCTTGAAGGTCTGAACGGGTACTCTCAACGGCACACAAGCCTGGCAGCCTTCGCAGTAGGGGCGGTAGGTGAACATGCCACTGCGGCGAAAGCCGCTGGTGACGAGATCCGAATACGCGTCGTTGTGGATCAGGTGGCTGGGAGTCGCGACCTGCGAGCGGGCCTGCTTGCCCGGCAGATAGCTGCACGGGTAGGGCGCCGTGGCATAGAACTGCAGGGTCTGGAGCGGAAGGTCCTTGAGGTGCGTCACGCTGGCTCACGCGGCAGAAGTTGACGCCAGTATACGGGCTCGAATTGCCAGCGAGGAAGGGGCTTGCGGACGTTCTGTGCCACCCGGGCAACAAAATCGGCGCGGTCGATCTCGCGTGCGCCGAGCGATGCGAGATGCTGCGTGTTCTGCTGGCAGTCCACCATGCCGATGCCGGCGTTCCGGCAGAACGCCATCAAGGCCGCGAGCGCGATTTTTGAAGCATCCGGCACGCGCGTGAACATCGATTCGCCGAACACGGCCTGGCCGAGCGCGACGCAGTACAAGCCGCCGGCCAGGGTTCCGTCGATCCAGGCCTCGACGCTGTGGGCAAAGCCGGCGCTGTGCAAACGCTCGTAGGCCTGCACCATTGCCGGAACGATCCAGGTGCCCGATTGGCCAGGGCGGCCACTGGTGGCGCAGGCTGCGATCACTGCGCTGAAATCGCTGTCGATGCGAATTTCGCAACGCGAATCAAGCGCAAACCTTGCCACACTTTTGCGAAGCGACCTGTGGAGCCTGAATTCATCTGTGAACAAGACCATGCGTGGGTCTGTGCTCCACCACAAGATGGGCTGGCCTTCGCTGAACCACGGAAAAATTCCGCCAGAGTAGGCGCGCTGCAAGGTTTCTAGATCCAGCGCACCGCCAGCGGCAAGCAAGCCCGGGGCGGCCTGAGCGCCGTCCCAGGCATCGGAAGCAGGAGGAAAAGGATCGCCGGGATCGAGCCAGGGCAAGTTCATCGATGCGCAACGCGGAGGGACATGGATGCCCCCGATTGTGGTCGTTGCGCGAAGCGGAGGCGTAATTCAGTCCAAGCACTAGCGTCGTGCGTGGCACAGGCGCTCAAGCTTTCAAAGGGGGACGACCTCAGGCAAAAATGCGCTGCGCCTTGTCCTCAAGCTCCCGCTGTCTCTGCATGATGCGAGGGACATCGGGGTGCATCGGATTGATTTCTTTCATCGCCCAGCTGTAGAAGCCACGAGCGACCATGACGTGGATGAAATTCAGAATTTTCATATCTCGTATGGTGCGGATTCTTTGACCGGGCTGTGTAGGTGGCACGCTGACGATGCGGGCCCGTTTTTCCCTGCGCCGTGTCAGACGACGCCCGGGCCAAGGGTTTTGGCCGTCCGCGGCGCTTCCGGAACGGCGAACTGAGCCCTCAGAGACACATTCAGTAACTTGTGGGTCGCTGGTCAAGGCAACTGCGCCGCGCTGCTCGCCCATTGATCAGCCAGCGCCGGCCCCCGGATGGGCCCTAAGTGCTTTCCCGGGCCCCCTGTCAAGGTTGACAGGGGAAGAAGTGTCCTCGTCAGCAAAGCGTGGTTAATGGGCGCCAGAGGTCAAACGAAGCCAACCGGGCATCACTGGCGATGACAACGGGGCTTCCGGTCACGCCGCATCCTTCAGTGTGACGACGCGACAAGCACGGTTGCCAGCGAAACTGCAGTTCACTTGAGGGGGAAATGCCAGTGCGCGTCAAAGACGTGGAGTCAACGGAGGGATGCGCTCGCCAAGAGCCAACACGGCCCACTGATGGCGGTTTGCTGGCGCTATGCGCCATCGCTCGCTTTCACCAGGTAGCAGCCGACCCCGCGGCGCTTGCCCACCAGCTGGGCCTCGCAGCAAGCAAGCCGGCAACTGTCGCAGACCTGCTCGCGGCCGCACACAGCCTTGGCCTGAAGGCGAAACACACAACGACCACCAGCGAACGGCTCACCTTGACGCCGCTGCCGGCCCTGGCCGTTTTAGGAGCAGCGGCAACTGGGTCGCAGTTCGTCATCCTCGCCCAGTGCGACGGCCAGCGCGTGTTGGTGCAAGACCCCTCCGCAGGCGGACCACCCGTCATTCAGCCGCTTGATGCATTCGCCGCGCAGTGGACAGGCGAGCTGATCCTCATCGCCAGCCGGGCCAGTCTGGCTGGCCAGC
>JANXVP010000136.1 GCA_025351615.1 Ramlibacter sp.
ACGGGGTTTCAGGCGTCATTCCTACAGACGGCTCTCACACAAGAAACACACAATGACCTGTTTTCAAACCTCAAAGGAGAACCCATGATCCGCGCTACCCTTGCCATTGCCTTCGTTTCCATAGGCGCCCTTGGCCTGACCGCCTGCGACGTCAAGAAAACGCAGGAAGGCAGCGTCACCGTGCCGAAGTTCGATGTCAACAAGACCCAGGAAGGCAACGTCACCCTGCCCAAGTACGACGTCACCGCGCCCAGCGTCAGCGTCACCACCACGGACAAGACGATCACCGTTCCGGTCGTGAAGACCGAAGAAAAGACGCTCGAACTGCCGAAGCTGGAAATCACCACGGCCAAGGAAAAAGAGCAGGGCAAGAAGTAATTGCCGTGGGGGCGCGCGGCCGCGCCGCCACCCAGTGTGAAATCATCGGGGGATGAGCACTTCTTCCCTCGCCACTCGCTTCGCCAGCCTGCCCATCCATCCTTCCACCCTCGCCAACCTGGAGCGGCTGGGCTATCTGGAGATGACCGCCATTCAGGCGGCGAGCCTGCCGGCGGCGCTGCTCGGCAAGGACATCATTGCGCAGGCCAAGACCGGCAGCGGCAAGACCGCCGCGTTTGCGCTCACGCTGCTGTCCAATCTCAACGCGCGTCGTTTCGCTGTGCAGTCGCTGGTGTTGTGCCCGACGCGCGAACTCGCCGACCAGGTCACCACCGAAATTCGCAGGCTGGCGCGTGCCGAAGACAATATCAAGGTCGTGACCCTGTGCGGCGGCGTGCCTTTGCGCGGTCAGCTGGCCACGCTGGAACACGGCGCCCACATCGTGGTCGGGACGCCCGGTCGCGTGATGGACCACCTGGCGCGCGGCAGCCTGGCGCTCGACGCCCTCAACACCCTGGTGCTGGACGAAGCGGACAGGATGCTGGACATGGGCTTCTTCGACGACATCGTGACCGTCGCGAAGCAATGCCCCAAGGAGCGGCAGACCCTGCTGTTCTCCGCAACCTATCCGGAAGGCATCGCCAGCCTGGCGGCCCAGTTCATGCGCGTGCCGGTCACCGTCAAGGTCGAGGCGCAGCATGCGGAAGGCCAGATCGAACAGCGCTGGTACCAGGTCGAAGACAGCGAACGGGGCGATGGGGTGAGTCTGCTGCTCAATCACTTCCGGCCGGCCAGCGCCCTGGCCTTCTGCAATACGAAAGCGCAGTGCCGGCGTCTCGTCACGGCATTGCAGGAGCAGGGCTTCAGCGCATTGGCGCTCTACGGCGAGCTCGATCAACGCGAGCGCGACCAGGTGCTGGTGCGTTTCTCCAACCGCAGCTGTTCGGTGCTGGTCGCAACCGATGTTGCGGCGCGCGGGCTGGACATTGCGAATCTTGCGGCGGTGATCAATGTCGACGTGACGCCGGATCCCGAGGTGCACATTCACCGCATCGGCCGCACCGGACGCGCGGGACTGAATTCGGAAGGCACGGCCCGCGGCCTGGCCCTGAACCTGGTGAGCATGGACGAGATGGGTTCAGTGGGGAAGATCGAGCTGCTGCAGGGCCGAGAATCCGAATGGCACAAGCTCGACGAGCTCAAACCGACCGGTAGCGGCCGGCTGGTGCCGCCGATGGTCACCGTCCACATCCAGGGTGGCCGAAAGGAAAAGATTCGGCCCGGCGACGTGCTGGGCGCGCTCACCGCCGACCTTGGCTACAGCCGGGAGCAGATCGGCAAGATCGACGTCAACGAGTTTTCCACTTACGTCGCTGTTGAGCGTTCGGTCGCCCACGATGCCGCGCGCCGCCTGAACGAAGGGCGCATCAAGGGCAAGAGCGTCAAGGTCCGGGTGCTGGAAGACTGAATTACGCCGATTCCGAGCGCTGCGGCCTGGCGTCTACAAGCAGCTTCAACGGCTGCGATTGCGCATGCTCGCAAGCACTGCAGTGAGCGCCACGCCGCCAAGCGTCTTGACCAGGTCCGAGTGTTGGGCATAGAAGCTCCCCACCTGGTCGATGATCTCGGGGCGCTGCTGCTCCGCATGCTTGGCGATTTCGGTCACCTCGCCCGGCGTCACGCGCGAGGCCTGTTCCGGCGTCACTTGCTGCTGGCCGGGGTTCAGGATGCGTCCCAGCACTCCGCCGCCCAGCGCGGCGGCAATGGATGGACCGACGCCGGAAAGAATCTGGTTCAACAAGCCGGCCTGCTGCGTCGAAGAGGATTGGCCAAAGAGCTGGCCCACCATGTCGCCGAAAGGCGGCGTCTGGTCGGAGCGCATCGCATCGGCGAGGCCGGCGCCGAGATCTGCCGGCGACGCGGCCTGGGCCACCCGGTCGAAATGCGCATCGACGTTGTCGCCGCCTGCGTCGCGCAGGATGTCGGAAAGTGCCATGGAGTTCTCCTGAAAATAAGCATCGATCCTAGGAGCGGCAGCGAGGCCGCATTGTAGGACGCGAGCGGGACCGGCCGGGAAGAGTTTGCCATGCTGACAAGCCCTGCGCCATGGTCGGGTAAAGCAGGACCAGTGCGTGCTGCGGCGGACTACTGTACGATTGTACAGTGGACCTGAACAACAAACTCGCGAGCCTCGCGGACGCCGCAAAATACGATGCTTCGTGCGCCTCCAGCGGCGGGACCGCGCGCGATTCAATGGCCGGACGCGGCATCGGCTCCAACGAAGGCGTGGGCATCTGCCACAGCTATGCGCCGGACGGTCGCTGTATCTCGCTGCTGAAAATCCTGCTGACCAACTTCTGCCAGTACGACTGCCTGTATTGCGTCAACCGGGTCACCAGCAACGTGCCGCGGGC
>JANXVP010000147.1 GCA_025351615.1 Ramlibacter sp.
GGAGGATGTAGTCGGCATAGTCGGCGGTGTCGGTCTGGAAATGCTCCAGCACCACGGTGAACAAGTCTTCGCGCGAAAATCCCTGCACCACTTTCGCCGACTCCGGGGCCACGGCCAGCGGATTGCAGTTGTAAACCACCAGGGCCTCGATGCGAGGTCCAAACTCCCGGGACGGCGGCCGCAAGAGGTCGTCGCCAATGGTCACCATGTTGATGGTTCGCGGCTTCGATCCGGCAAGCAGGTCAGGACGTTGCAACGCGGCCTTGTCGACCGGGAACAGGCCCGAACTCGATAACAGAAGGCCGCCCGCCCGGTGCCGCCACGCCCCGGTCAAGGCCGGAAGGCAGGCAATGGCCCGGGTCGCATTGCCGCCGCCCCGGACGCGCTGCATGCCGTAGTTGAGGCGGACCGCTGCCGGCCGGGTGGTACCCCAATCACGCGCGAGATCGCGGATCTGCTGCACGCCCAAGCCGCAAATCTGCGCCGCGCGCTCGGCGTTCCACACCATGGCGCGCTCGCGCAGCGCGTCCCAGCCGAGCGTGTGCCGTGCGATGTAGTCGTGATCCAGCCAGTCATTGACGATCAGCTCGTGCATCAGCGCGAGGGCCAGCGCCGCGTCGGTGCCGGGCCGCAGTTGCAGGTGCTCGTGGCACTTCTCGGCGGTCTCGGTCCTGCGCGGATCGATGCAGACCAGCTTCGCGCCGTTTCGCCTGGCGACCTGGGCCAGCCTCCAGAAGTGCAGGTTGCTGGCGATCGAATTGCTGCCCCAGATCAGGATGAGCTTCGATTCCGCAAAAAACTCCACCTTCATTCCGACTTTGCCGCCCAGGGTCTGCAGCAAACCTTCGCCGCCCGCGGTCGAGCAGATCGTGCGGTCCAGCAGCGACGCGCCGAGGCGGTGAAAGAATCTTGCAGCCATGCTCTCGCCCTGGACCAATCCCATGGTCCCGCAATAGCTGTAGGGCAGGATTGCCTGCGGATCACGGGCCGCGATCTCCTTGAGCCGGCCGGCGATGTCGTCCAGAGCGGCGTCCCAGCTGACGGATTCATAGCGCCCCGACCCCTTCGGTCCGATGCGCTTGAGGGGATGCAGCAAGCGCTCCGGGTGATAACTTCGCTCGGTGTAGCGCGAGACCTTCGTGCACAGGACGCCATCCGTCGGTCGGTGTTCGGGGTTGCCACGCACCTTGATGGCGACGCCGTCGCGCACGGTTGTCATCAGGGCGCAGGTGTCGGGGCAGTCGTGCGGACAGGCGCCCTTCACCTCGTGCGCCACCGCTGTGTTCGCTGCTGCAGAATTGTCGATGCCAGGTGCCATCCACCCATGGTAGCCGCCCGCTCGGGGCTGGCCGGCGGCCTTTGCACGCGTCCAGGCGTAACAAATACGCCGAACGCGCCCGGGTAAACTCAGTAATGCTCAACCGACGACATTTTTCCCGCGGCCTGGGGGCTCTGGCGATCATCGGCGCGCCCGCGGTTCGCGCGCAAGCTGACCGCATCCTGCTGGCCCAGTCCGCTCCTTTCACAGGCCCTTCTGCCCAGCTGGGCATCCAGATGAACCGGGGCGCGAAGCTCTATTTCGAACAGGTCAATGCGCAGGGCGGCATCGCCCGGCGCAGCATTGAGCTGCTCAGTCTCGACGATGGCTACGAGCCCGACCGGTGTGTCGAGAACACCCGCAAACTGATCGCAGAAGATCCGTTCGCACTGTTCGGCTACGTCGGCACGCCGACCAGTGTGGCCGCCCTGCCCTTGGCCACCGCGGCCAAGGTTCCGTTCTTCGGCCCCTTCACTGGCGCCATGGCCTTGCGCCAGCCGGGCAACCGCTACGCTTTCCACGTGCGAGCGTCGTACAACGACGAGACGGCGCTGATCGTGAAGCAGCTCACCAGCCTCAGCCTGCGAAAAATCGCCGTGTTCTACCAGAACGACGCCTACGGGAAGGCGGGACTCGACGGGGTGACGCTGGCCCTGTCAAAGCTGGACCTGAAGCCCGTGGCACTGGCCACCGTGGAGCGCAATTCCGCGGAAGTGGCAGGCGCCGTGAAAACACTGACGGCGGCGGCGCCCGATGCGATCGTGCAGATCGGTTCCTACAAGGCCTGCGCCGCCTTCATCCGGGCCGCCCGCAAGGCAGGCTATGGCGGCACCTTCTACAACGTGTCGTTCGTCGGCACGCAGGCGCTGGCCGACGAACTCGGCAAGGACGGCGCCGGCATCGTCGTGTCGCAGGTGATGCCATCCCCCTATAACGCGGCGCGCCCGATTGCCCGCGAGTTCGTGCAAGCAGTGAAGAAAGCCGGCGGCGACTACCAGGCCAACTTTTCGAGCATGGAAGGCTATCTGGCAGCCAAGGTGATGGTCGATGGCCTCAAGCGCGCGGGCAGCCGGCCGACGCGCGAATCGCTGATCGCGGGGCTGGAGTCGCTGGGCAACCAGTCGTACGGTGGCTTTTCGGTGTCGTTCTCGCCGTCCAACCATGTGGCGTCCAGCTTCGTGGAACTTTCGATGCTGACTGGGGACGGCCGGGTCCGCACCTGATCGCGTGTCAGCGCACGCCCCGTCGTGCTGTCAGACTGGATCCTTTTTTCAGGGCGACGTGGCGCGCTGACGGCCTGTCGCTCCGATTCGATTCATACTCGGTAGGTGATCAATTGAAAGAAATCTCTCATGCTCAACAAGAACACACTGCGCGCGGCTTCTGCCGTGCTAGCCCTCGCAGCTGCCGCTTTCTCGATGAACGCAGGCGCCCAATCCACCAGTCCGACCGGACCCGGCAATACCAACAGTAACAAGGCTGGTGAAGCCTATCCGAACGATCCGAACGCCGCCAATGCCAACAAGCCGAAAATGGCGGCCATTCAAAGGGCCGAAGATTCGCGGCCGGCGCAAGCCACCAAGCGGGTTGCCCGCCGCAGCAAGAACGCCGTCAAGCGTGCGGGTCACCGCACCGCGGATGCCATTCGCAACACCGGCAACAAGATCGGCAGCAAGCTGCCGCCTGAGCCCGCTCCGGCTGGCGGCATCAAGCAGTAACGGTCAGTCGATTTCATGCGTGGCCGCCAGGCCGCGCATGAAAGCCTCGCAGCGCGCCAGCTGCGCAAGGCTTACATATTCGTCGGGCTGGTGCGCCTGCCCGATGCTGCCGGGACCGCACACCACACTCGGAATTCCGGCGTTTTTAAAAAGTCCCGCCTCGGTGCCGAAGGCCACCAATGTGGTTCCCTGCTCCCCCGCCAAGCGCTGCGCGAGGCGGGTGATGCTGTCGCCGGCGGATCCCAGAAAGCTGGGGACAGCGCAGAGGGTCTCGAACTGAATGCCAGCTTCCGGCGCCACCTTCTGCATTGCTGGCTCCAGCGAGCGCGCGTAGGCCACGACCTCGGTTTGCATGGCCGCCACGTCAGAGGTCGGCAATTCCCGGAACTCATAGCGGAACTGCGCATCCCGCGGCACCACGTTGTCTGCGATCCCGCCATGGAACTGCCCGACGCTGGCCGTCGAAAACGGCACATCGAAGCCGTCGTAACGTGGCTCGCTGCGCTCGAACCGCTCAGCCATCTCCCTCACCTTGCAGACCATGCGGGCCGCCATCTCGATTGCGTTGACCGACTGCGGCGTCAGGGATGAGTGGGCGTCTTTCCCGCGCACGCAGCAACGGTAGCGGTATACGCCTTTGTGGGCGATGGCGGGCACCATGCTGGTCGGCTCGCCCACGATGCACGCCAGCGGCTTCACCCCGGCGTCGCGCATGTCGGCAATCAGGTCCTTGACTCCGAAGCAGCCGACTTCCTCGTCGTAACTGAAGGCCAGGTGAATCGCAAAGGGCGCCTTGCTCTCGAGAAACAGGGCTGCATTGGCGACCGCCAGCGCGATGAAGCTTTTCATGTCTGCACTGCCGCGACCGAACAGCTTTCCATCGCGCACCACGCCGCTCAACGGGTCGACGCTCCAGTCCTGGCCCGCCCATGGCACCGTGTCCGTATGGCCGGAAAGAATCACGCCCGAAGGCTTGCCTTCGCCCAGCGTCGCGAACAGGTTGGCCTTGGTTTTCTCTGCATTGAAGGTCAGGCGGCTGGTGACGCCCAGCTTTTTCAGCGCGTCGCGAATGAAGTGGATCAGGACCAGGTTCGAGTTGGCGCTGACAGTGTCCATCCGCACGAGCGTCTGCGCCAGCTCGAGCGCTATCGGCGATAAGGGAGTTGCTTTCATCGCCGTATTCTCGCGGATCGGCCGCCAGCAAGCGGGCAGCCGCGACGATAGACTGTCGGGACCTTCGCTACCCCGGCAGTCATGAACATCCTGGACTCCATCGTCACCCAAGCCGCTTCGATCGCGGCGATCCGCCGCGACATCCACGCGCATCCGGAACTTTGCTTCGAGGAAACGCGCACAGCCGACCTGGTGGCGCGCAAGCTGACCGAATGGGGCATCCCCGTGCACCGCGGGCTGGGCAAGACGGGCGTCGTCGGCATCCTGAAGTCGGGCACCAGCGCCCGGGCGATCGGGCTGCGCGCCGACATGGACGCACTGCCGATGCAGGAGTTCAACAGCTTCAGCCACGCCAGCCGCAACGACGGAAAGATGCACGCCTGCGGCCACGATGGCCATGTGGCGATGCTGCTGGCGGCGGCCCAGCATTTCGCGAAGAACAGGAACTACGACGGCACGGTCTACCTGATTTTCCAGCCGGCCGAGGAAAAGGGCGGCGGTGCGCGAGAGATGATCGCGGACGGGTTGTTCGAGCGGTTCCCGATGGACGCGGTGTTCGGCATGCACAACTGGCCGGGCAACCAGGTCGGCCGCTTCGCCGTGAGCGCAGGGCCGGTGATGGCATCGACCAACGAATTCAGGATCACGATCCGCGGCAAGGGCAGCCATGCGGCCATGCCGCACAACGGCATCGACCCGGTTCCGGTGGCCTGCCAGATGGTGCAGGCGTTCCAGACCATCATCAGCCGCAACAAGAAGCCGATCGATGCCGGCGTGATCTCGGTCACCATGATCCACGCGGGCGAGGCCACCAATGTGGTTCCTGACAGCTGCGAGCTGCAGGGGACGGTCAGAACCTTCACGCTCGAGGTGCTGGACCTGATCGAAAGGCGGATGAAGCAGGTCGCGGAGCACGTATGCGCAGCGCATGAGGCGACCTGCGAATTCGAGTTTGTGCGCAACTACCCGCCCACGATCAACTCCGCCGCCGAGGCCGCTTTTTCGCGCCAGGTGATGGCGTCCATCGTCGGCGAGAGCAACGTCGAGGTCCAGGAGCCCACCATGGGCGCGGAGGACTTCGCCTACATGCTGCAGGTCAGACCCGGCGCCTATTGCTTCATCGCGAACGGCGATGGCAGCCATCGCGAAATGGGCCACGGCGGCGGTCCCTGCATGCTGCACAACCCGAGCTACGACTTCAATGATGACCTGATCCCGCTGGGGGCCACCTACTGGGTCCGCCTCGCTGAAGCCTGGCTGGCCCCGACCCACGCATGAGTGGAGCGGCGCAGGCGTTCGCGGGTTCGTATGCGCAGGCGCGCCGGAAGTTTCTGGAGGCAGCGGCCGGGGCCGGATCGGCGGTCGAATCGATGCTGCACCCGCTCCCGGGCCGCGAGGGCGAGGACCTGGCGACGACGCGCAACAGGTCCGACATCGAGAGCTACGTCGCGTCCAACGGCGAAGCGGCGTTCCAGGCGGCCATCACGCGCGGGCAACACGAATTCAGGGACGGTTTGTTCTTCGGCGGAGCTGCGCCCTGCTGGAGCAACAAAACGCTGGGGGAGGTGCTGCGCAAGCATGGCCGGCGCGCGGCCCGGATCGCATGGATCGACGTTCACACCGGCCTGGGGCCCAGCGGCGTCGGCGAGCGTATCCATGCGGCCCGCAACGACCATGCTGCCCTGCAGCGAGCCCGCCAGTGGTGGAACGGTGGGGGGACATCGCCGGTCACGTCGATCTACGACGGCTCCTCGGTGTCGGCGTTCCTGACAGGGATGATGTTCAACGCCGTGTACGACGAATGTCCGCAGGCGCAGTACACCGGAATCGCGATCGAATTCGGCACTTTGCCGGTGCTCGAGACGCTTCAGGCACTGCGCGGCGAGCAATGGCTGGACCGCCACCCCGAAGCCGCGCTGGAGCTGGCGCAGCAGATTCGCCAGCAGGTGAAGGACGCGTGTTACACCGACACCGACCCGTGGAAGGCGCAAATCGTCGTCCAGTCCAGGCAAGCGCTGCTCCAGGCCGCGGACGGTCTCGGCGCCTGAAAGGCCGGTCAGGCCGCCGCGGCCCGCTCGTACGCGATCTGCAGCAGGCCGTCGAAAATCAGGCTGTCCACCAGTTCGAACTGCACGGACATGGAGGGCGCCATCTTCCAGCCGGCGCCGCCGGTCATGAAGCACGCCGGTTCCGCCTGACAGTGCAGGCGCACGTGCTGCACCATGCGCTCCACTGCCCCGGCAATAGCGTAAGTTCCTCCGCTCGTGAGCGCATCGCTGGTGTTGGTCGGAAATTCACGCACGTCGCCGGTCGGCACGTGCAGCCCGGCCGTGCCCGACTCCAGGGCGCGCAGCATGATCCCGTGTCCGGGAAGGATGAAACCGCCCAGAAACCGCCCTCCAGCGTCCACCGCTTCGACGGTGACGGCCGTGCCGACCATCACCACCACCAGCGGACGCGCCGGGCCCCGTCCCAGCATCCGGTGCCAGGCACCGATCATGGCGACCCAGCGGTCGGCGCCCAGCCGGCTCGGGTAGTCATAGCCGTTGGAGATTCCCGCCTCCCAAAGGCCTGGCACCACCCACTGGGCGGGCAGATCCCAAAGCTCCCCCAGGTGCTCGTCGACCCGTCGGCGCACGGCGTCGGCGGCGACGACGCAACCCAGCATGCAGGTCGGCCGCGTCAATTCGGTCCAGTCCGCGTCAGGCAGGCGGTCGATGTTCTCCAGAAACTCTGCGCCGTGCGCGAGCAGGCTCGCCGCGGGCGTGGCGGCGGCATACAACGCCCACTTCAGGCGCGTGTTGCCGATATCGATCGCAAGAAAGGACATGGCGTCGTCACGAGACGGGAGTTTGCCGCGTGGTCGCAGGCCTCAGGGATGCGGGAGCGTCAGACTCGGCCATGGGTTCCCTCGCTTGCCCGCAATATAACCTTTCGTCCCGGTCTGCTCAGATCGCACCGAGCCAGCACGCCCGCTGGATCGCGGCCATCTTGTTGTCCACCTTGAGCTTGGCCATGGCATTGGCAAGATGGTAATTCACGGTGCGCTCGGTACAACTGAGGCGCTGCGAGCTTTCCCGGGCCGTCAGGCCCTCGAACGCCAGGATCAGGCACTCTCGCTCGCGCGGGCTCAGCGTGGACCGGGCCTGCGCAATCGAGCGCTTCACCAGCGGCCAGATGTTCAGGGCCGACCAGACCAGGGACGCCGCTTCGGCGCGATCGATGAGCTCACGCGGGCTGAACATGAAACATTCAAACGCGCGACCGGCAGGCAGGGAAAACTCGACCCGCACCACGGTCTGGTAGCCGTGGGCGAGCCAGAGTTGCCGCCATCGGCTGGAGCCCGAGTGGTCGGATCGGGCGATATGCTGCCAGGCCACCAGCGGTGCATCAGAATCACGCCACGGCGCGCCGAAGTCGCGGCTCTGGGCCAGCGCATGCGCCGCTTCGGCCAGCACGGGAGGATGCACCGCGACCACCAAGCGGTCTTCGGTGCCGCCGAACGGGTCGGGGCCGATGACGACCACCGCCTCGACCGAAAACTCTCGCAAGGCTCCGATCCAGTCGCTCAGGATGCCATCGAGGCTCACACTGTCAAAGTTAACAGGTACCCCCAAAGGCATACGATTCCCTTTCTGCCGCAGCTGAGACAATATCACCATTCTTCGCCGCTCATCAGAGCGACTGCCGGCCTGCGGAAGAGGGAACTGTTTGTTGTCGATACGAGTGCTTTACACCAGTGGAACCGGGCTGCTTCAGTCCTGGGCTTCGAATGAGGTCGTGCGTCCCCTGCTCGAGCCCGTCCTGCATCCATCGCGCTGGCGCATCCGGGCACTCGGCCTGTCCACATCGGTTGGGTATCCGCTGTTTTACTGGATCTGGGGCAAGCTCTTGCCGCAACCTTACGAGAGCCTGGTGCTGCGCGTCCTGATGGGGGTACTGGGCCTGTGCCTGCTGGTGTTCCCCCGCTTGAGCGCGACGCCGCCAAGCCGTGTGGCCGCCGCGCTCTTCACGGCCATTTTCTGGATCACGCTGCCGCTGTTTTTTTCCTGGATGTACTTCTGCAACCACGGCAACACCGTGTGGCTTGCCAGTTTCAGTGCGATGTTCCTGATCTATTACCAGCTGACCGACTGGCGCATCGCGACGCTGGGCTGCATTTCCGGCGTGGCGATTGCATGGGTGCTGTTCAATGCCGTGGGTCCCCATGTCCCGGACATGCCGCTGGACCAGGTGCTCACGAGCGTGGTGGTCATTTCCTTCAGCTGGTTCATGGGACTGGTTCTTGGCATTTCCTCGTCCAACCTGCGCCGCGAACAGTTGAACTACACGCTCGGGACCATGGGGATCATGGCGCATGAGCTGCGCACGCCGCTGGCGACCATGTCGCTGATCGGCGATGCGGTGCGCAACGAGGCGGCCGAATGCGGCACCTCGTCGGAGATGATGGAGAAGCTCGGCACGCGGCTGCACATGCTGGTGCGAAACATGAACCACCAGATCGACATGCAGATCGCGAACGCCCGGCTGATGCGCCTGCCCCTGCACAAGGAGGCGATCGCGGCAGCGGAGCTTGTGCGCCAGGCCGTCGCGGACTATCCGTACCGCAGCACCCGCGAGCGTGAGTGCGTGCAGGTGCTGGTGCGCCGCGATTTTCTGTTCGAGGGGTCGCAGGCGCTCTTCGCGCAGGTGATCGACAACCTGCTGAAGAACGCGCTGCGCTCGCTCGCAGCCGCCACCACCGCCAGCCAGCCGGGCGACCTGTTGATTGAAGTTGGCACCTTGCACAGCCGTGGCCGCATTGTCATCAACGACCGCGGCGTCGGCATCGATCCGGCGCTGCAGCCCCGGATCTTCGAGCCCTTCTTTTCCACCGATCGCGGCACCGGGCACGGCCTGGGGCTGGCATTCTGCGAGCGCGTGATCGAGAGCGCCAACGGCACGATCCGCGTCAAGTCCGAACCGGCCCGCGGCGCTATTTTCACCATTGAGCTGCCGCTCCTGGCCTAGCACAATGACGAACCCCAAAGACCCCAGACCACAGGCACTGCGATGAGCTTTCCCCTCTTTCACCGGCCCGGAACCGTGGTCTTTCTAGATGACGACCCGGACTACCTGGAGATGCTTGCCTTGGTGCTGCCGCGCCGCTGGCATGTCAGGCTGTTCATGCGTCCCGCGGAATGCATCAACTACCTGCAGCAGGAGCCGCCGTTCTGGGAGGCGGACGCATGGAACCAGCAGCAGCTGATCACCGAGTGGCGCGAGGGGAAGGCGCTGATTCCGCAAATCCTCGCGTACTGGTCCAAGTACACCGAGCGCTATGCACTGACCAGGGTTTGCGTGGTCGATTACTCGATGCCTGGAATGGATGGCCTCCAGGCCCTCGGTGAGCTGATGGACTGGCCCGGGGCGCGGGTGCTCCTGACCGGCCAGGCCGACGAACAGGTGGCGGTGCGGGCATTCAACCGGGGCCTGATCGACCAGTTCATTGCCAAGCAGACGCCCGACATTTCCAGGCGCCTGATCGATGCGGTGGAGCAGTTGCTGGCAACGCCGAACGCGCGCCACGAGCAGACCTGGCGGGTCACGCTGAGTCCCGAGCAGAACGGGCTGCTTCGCACGGCTGCCACCAGCCGCGACCTGAAGGCCTTCGCCGCCAAGCACTGGATCGAGTACGTGGTGATCGGACAGCCATTCGGCGTGCTGGGCATGGACAGGGCCGGAGGCGTGGGCTGGCTGCAGCTCGAGACCCGCGAGGGCCTGCAGGCGCTTGCGGAGCTGGCCGAGATCGAAGGGTTGCCGGCAACCGGTCTCCAGGAGATCAGGGCCGGCCGCAAGCTGGCGGACCTTGAACTGAAGCAGGCGCTGGGCCGCAGAGGACCGCCGCGGTTAACGGCGGCCTTCCCGATCGGTCAGGACGAAGCCCTTCTCGGCGCGCTGTTCGCCATCGAAGTGCCGCAAGCGCCGGACGTGGTGAACAGCTACTCGAGCTGGCTGGCACGCCAGGAGCAACGCACGGTGCAGGGCTAGTTGACCTGCGCCCGGTTGCGCCGGGCAATCGGCCAGTCCCAGGGCTTCACCTGCTCGGCAACGGCCCTGGCAGCCGATTCGACGTGGTTCAGTTCCGCGTCCGTCAGCCCCGCATTCAGCGTCAACCGGACCATTGCCCGATTGCGGCTGGTCGCGGGAGCGCAGAACACCGCGCCGATCACGCCATGGCCTTCCAGGGCATCGCGCAGCGCCAGGGTGTCAAACTCCGCCCCCGCCTCCAGCGAGATGATCTGTTCGCTTCCCTGGTGAATGGGGTAGCCCAGGTCCGTCAGGCTGCCGCGCAAGCGCAGCGTGTTGGCGAGCAGCTTTTGCCGGGCTCCGTCGCTGCGCTTGACGACCTCCAGCGTGGCGTGCAGGCCGGCGATCTCGTGCGGCAACAGGCAGGAACTGAAAATGCTTGGGAGGCTGTGGCACATGAGGTAATTTCGCAGTTCCGCGGGCATCGAGAAAAACCCGGCGCGGCCAGCGAAAGCCTTGGCCATGCTGAAGGTGATGAACTGCACGCGATCGGTCAGGCCCAGCATCGCGCACAAGCCTGCGCCGGCCGGCCCGTGGGTGCCGGCGGAGTGCGACTCGTCCACCAGGATCATCGAGCCACTGCGCTCCGCTACTTCCACGATCTCGCGCAGCGGACACAGGGCGCCGGTCGTGCTGTACACCGAATCGACCACCACCAGGCCCGCGCCATGGCGCTGCGTCATCTTTTCGAGATGTGCGGGATCGTTGTGCCGGAAGGCATGGACCGGTGCCTTGGCTGCACGCGCGCCCTCCCACAGCGACATATGGGCGAGGCTGTCCATGTAGACCGGTGTCTCGGCGTCGGCGACGACCTGCAACAGGCCCAGATTGGCGGTGTAGCCAGACTGGCAGAGCAAGCCATCCTCCACACCGAGCCAGCCGCACAGCGCACGCTCGAGCTGCCAGGCCGAATTTCCTTCGAGCTGAAAGACGCCCGACTGCAGCACGAACTCGCGATCGCTCTTGATCGAACTGAGCTGCGCCTGGACGATGTCCGGATGGCCGGTGATCGAGAGATAGTCGTTGCCATCGAGACGGATGTCGTCGCTGCGTTGTGCGCGACCGTGGGTAACGAATTTTCCACTCCATTCGTCGCGCAGGCGAGCTGAGAACTCGGTCTCGATGCGTTGCTCAAGACGAGCGGAAAGGCGGGGACGACCAACGGTCTGGACGGGGAGGGGGCTGTAACGGACTTCCATGGTGCACCTGAGAATTGCTGTGCATTCATTGAAGTCCGAAACGAATTGTTGCGTGGTTTAACCCCTGTCAACATTGACAGGGGTTAAATGTTTCTAGCCGGATCTTTTGCTACTGATTGTAACTAAGCGGTCACCCTCTGCGTCAGGCCAGCTTCCCGTGGCACTGCTTGTATTTCTTCCCGCTCCCGCAGGGACAGGGGTCGTTTCGGCCCACCCGGGCAATCTGTCCCCCGAGCGTCGCACCAGCCTGCAGGCTGGTCCTGGCGTCGACGACCGTCTCCACTTCGCCCGTTTCGGTGGGCGCCGTGTAGGTGACGTTTGCGATCCTTTCCGCCCGGCTTTCCATATCCTCCGCGGCCTGCTCCAGCTGCTCCACCGACTGGACCTTGACGGTCATCAGCAACCTGGTCACTTCGTTCTTGACTGAATCGAGCAACTGGCCGAACAGCTCGAAGGCTTCGCGCTTGTACTCCTGCTTGGGCTGCTTCTGCGCGTAGCCCCGCAGGTGGATGCCCTGGCGCAGGTAATCCAGTGCCGACAGGTGTTCGCGCCAGTGCGTGTCGATGCTTTGCAGCAGCACGACGCGCTCGAACTGGGTGAAGTTCTCGGGGCCGATCTGCTGCACCTTCAGCTCGAACGCCTGGTTCGCGTTGCGTATCACCTTCTCCAGAACCTCCTCGTCAGTGATCGAGCTGGCGCCCTGGACGTCGGCCTGCAGCGACGTCTCGATACTCCACTCGTCGGTCAGCACCTTCTGCAGACCGGCCACATCCCACTGCTCTTCGACCGACTCCGGCGGAACATATTGGCGCGTCAGGTCGGTGAAGCAACCTTCGCGCAAGGATGCAATCTGTGCCGACAGGTCGGCCGCGTCCAGGATGTCGTTGCGCTGCTGGTAGATCACCTTGCGCTGGTCGTTCGAGACGTCGTCATACTCCAACAACTGCTTGCGGATATCGAAGTTGCGTGCCTCGACCTTGCGCTGAGCGCTTTCGATGCTGCGCGTGACGATGCCGGCTTCGATGGCTTCCCCATCCGGCATCTTCAGCCGCTCCATGATGGCCTTGACCCGGTCACCGGCGAAGATGCGCATCAGCGGATCGTCCAGGCTCAGGTAGAAGCGGGACGAACCCGGATCGCCCTGCCGTCCGGACCGGCCTCGCAGCTGGTTGTCGATCCGACGGGATTCGTGCCGTTCCGTCGCGATGATCCGCAGTCCGCCCAGGCTGGTGACGGCGCCATGGTCCCTGGCCCATTGCTCGCGCAGCTCGCTGATCTTGCGCGCCCTGGCCGCGGGATCGAGCGACTCGTCGGCCTCAACCACCTCCACCGCTTTTTCGACGTTACCCCCCAGCACGATGTCGGTGCCACGGCCCGCCATGTTGGTCGCGATCGTGATCATCCTCGGCCGCCCGGCCTGGGCGACGATGTCCGCCTCGCGCGCGTGCTGCTTGGCATTGAGCACCTGGTGCGGCAGGTTTTCCTTGATCAGCAGCTCGTCGATGATTTCCGAGTTCTCGATCGACGTCGTCCCCACCAGGACGGGTTGGCCGCGTTCATGACATTCGCGGATGTCCTTGATCGCCGCTTCGTATTTCTCGCGCGTGGTCTTGTAGACCCGGTCGAGCTGGTCATCGCGACGGCTCGGCTTGTTCGGTGGGATGACCGTGGTTTCGAGGCCGTAGATTTCCTGAAATTCGTAGGCCTCGGTGTCGGCCGTTCCGGTCATGCCGCACAGCTTGCCGTACAGCCGGAAGTAGTTCTGGAACGTGATGGACGCCAGCGTCTGGTTCTCGGCCTGGATCGGCACGCTTTCCTTGGCTTCCACCGCCTGGTGCAGGCCGTCGCTCCAGCGCCGACCGGACATCAGACGGCCGGTGAACTCGTCCACGATCACCACTTCCTGGGCGCCGTCCTCCCCGCGCTGCACGACATAGTGCTGGTCGCGGAAATACAGCTGGTTGGCCCTCAAGGCCGCATACAGGTGGTGCATCAACGCGATGTTGGCCGGGTCGTAAAGCGTGGCGCCTTCGGGAATCATCCCGAGGTTGAACAGGATGCGTTCGGCGTTCTCGTGGCCCTGCTCGGTGAGAAAGACCTGATGGCTCTTTTCGTCCAGCGTGAAATCGCCGGCCTTGACGATGCCTTCACCCGTGCGCGGGTCGGCCTCGCCTTCCTGCTTCGTCAGCAGCGGCACCACCTTGTTCATGGCGATGTACAGCTCGGTGTGGTCTTCGGCCTGGCCGCTGATGATCAGCGGCGTGCGGGCCTCGTCGATCAGGATCGAATCGACCTCGTCGACGATGGCGTAATTCAGCCCGCGCTGTACCCGGTCCGCCACCTCGTAGACCATGTTGTCGCGCAGGTAGTCGAAGCCGAATTCATTGTTCGTGCCGTAGGTGATGTCGCAGCGGTACGCCGCCTGCTTGTCTTCGCGCGGCATGTTCGGCAGGTTCACGCCCACCGTCATGCCCAGGAAGCTGTACAGCTTGCCCATCCACTGCGCATCCCGGTTGGCCAGGTAATCATTCACCGTGACGACGTGCACGCCACGGCCGGTCAGCGCATTCAGGTAAACCGGCAACGTGGCCGTCAGTGTCTTGCCCTCGCCGGTGCCCATCTCGGAGATCTTGCCGTTGTGCAGCGACATGCCGCCAAGCATCTGGACGTCGAAGTGCCGCATCTTCATGACGCGCTTGGAGCCTTCGCGCACCACCGCAAATGCCTCCGGCATCACATCGTCGAGCGCCTCGCCTGCGGCGACACGGGTTCTGAATTCATCGGTTTTGGCGCGCAGCTCGCCGTCGCTGAGCTTCTCGAACTCCGGCTCCAGTGCGTTGATGCGATCGACAGTCTTGCGGTACTGCTTGAGAAGGCGGTCGTTACGGCTGCCGAAAATTTTTGTCAGGAGATTGGTGGCCATGAACGCGATACCGCCCTGCCGGCCCACCGGGGCCCGCAGGAGCGGCGCAATCCTTTGTTGTTCAGGATGGAAAGAGGCTGGACCCGGCCAATGCAAGAGCAGTGGCGGTTCCAGCAAAGCCGCTGATTTTACCTTCCGCCGGGCCCGCGCAGCGGGTCCGCGATCACGGCTTGCGCCAACTGTGGCGCCGGCAGGTGATGCCCCGCCGCCAGGAACTTCTGCGGATCCTGCGGCACCCCCCGCACGACCACCTCGAAATGCAGGTGAGGACCGGTGGAGCGTCCGGTGGTTCCCACGTCGGCGACTTTCTGGCCGCGCTTGACCAGGTCCCCTTTCTTGACCCAGACGCGGGACGCGTGGGCGTACCGCGTGATCAGGTCGTTGCCATGGTCGATTTCCACCATCTGGCCGTAGGCGGGATGGGTTTCCTGGGTCACCACGACGCCTCCGGCAGCTGCGAGGATCGAGCTGCCGGGTTCCGCCTGGAAATCCAGGCCGGTGTGCAAGGCGGACCTGCCGGTGAAAGGATCGATGCGCCAGCCGAACGCGGACCCGAGGTGGCCCGTCAGGACCGGCTGCTGCGTCGGGACCATCATCTTGCGGATCTTCTGGTCGAACAGGCGTGATTCCATGACCGTCATCAGGTCGACGCGTTGCTCCGTCATCACGTCAAGGTCGGCCAGGGTTGCCTGCAGCTCCTGCAGCGTCAACGGACGGCCAGAAACAAGTGTGCCGCCGCGACCGGGAATCACCTTGATTTCGGCGGGATTGAGACCGGCGAGGCCGGACACCCGCTCGCCGAGCGCCTCGAGCTGGACCATCTTGGCCTGCATCTCGCCAAGCTTGCGCGCCATCGCATCGAGGTTCTCGCGCATGAACCGGTCACGCTGCTCGAATTCGTCCTTGACCACGAGTTTGACCAGGGCTCCGATCACCGGCCAGCCCTCCCGGGCACCCTTGAGAAACACCCAGTGGTACAGGCCGGCAGCGAAGACCATGAGGCCCAGCGACAGGCCCAGCAACGACAGCAGCAGGCGGGTGCCGCTCAGGTGAACCGCGCGGCTCTTGGCCAGCCACGCATCCGTGATAATGAAATGCACTTGATCCCCTCGCTCTCATTGACCTTGACCAACCGACGCCACCATCCGGTCACGCTGCTGCAAGCCGCCGAAGAATCCCCGACGCTCGCCCGGCTGGCGGAACTTGGGCGTGAATCCAGCGAGCGTCTCAAGGCTGTTGCGCCTCTGATTCCCGAAGCTTTGCGGGCGGCCGTCCAGGCCGGACCGATCGAGGGGCCTGCATGGTGTCTCCTCGTCAGCAACAATGCCGCGGCCGCAAAACTGCGGCAGGTGCTGCCTGCCCTCCAGAGCCGTCTGCGCGACCTCGGCTGGCAGGTTACCTCAATCCGTTTGAAAGTTCAAAGCAGCCAAAGGTAACCAATGGCTGAGCCATACCGCCTGGCGGATGGATGGTGCCGATTGTCGGAATCGAACTGACGACCTACCGCTTACAAGGCGGTTGCTCTACCAACTGAGCTAAATCGGCACGGAGAAATTCTAGCTACTTGATCCGCTTGAGCGAAGGCCTCGGGCCACTCGGCGGCCGGGGCGGCTCTTGCCCGTTCCTGTCCTCCTGCGGCGGGTCCGGACTGACCAGCTGCACCACGCGCGGCTCGCCTTCTCCCTGCGCCCCGGCAGCGGGAACGCTGGAAAGGGGAGACGGCCTGGACGCCTCATCGCTGGTGCCGGGCACACCAACGGGGAAGGCCATGCCCTGTCCGTTTTCGCGCGCGTAAATCGCGATCACCCGGCTCACCGGCACCATGATTTCGCGGGCACTCCCGGCAAAACGCGCCTTGAACTCGATGAAATCGTTGCCCAGTTTGAGCGAACTGGTCGCGTCGAAACTGATGTTCAACACGATTTCGCCGTTTTTCACGTATTCGCGGGGAACCTGCACGGAATCGTCCACCAGCACCGCCACATAGGGCGTCAAGCCGTTGTCGGTGCACCAGTCGTACAGCGCCCGAATCAGGTAAGGGCGGGTGGACGTGGATTCCAGGGCATTCATCATTCAAACCGCGCTTGGGTCCGCTTACTTGCGCATGACCTTTTCGGACGGCGTCAGCGCCTCGATGTACGCGGGACGGGAGAAGATGCGTTCGGCGTACTTCAACAGTGGGGCCGCGTTCTTGGACAGCTCGATGCCATAGTAGTCCAGCCGCCACAGCAGAGGCGCAATGGCTACGTCGAGCATGGAGAAGTTCTCGCCCAGCATGTACTTGTTTTTCAGGAACACAGGGGCCAGCTGGGTGAGGCGATCGCGGATGTGCGAACGGGCTTTTTCCAGCGCCTTCTCGTTGCTCTTGGCGGCGCGCGATTCGAGCGTGCTCACGTGCACGAACAGCTCCTTCTCGAAATTCAGCAGGAACAGCCGCACCCGCGCGCGGTCGACCGGGTCGCCGGGCATCAGCTGCGGATGCGGAAAGCGCTCGTCGATGTACTCGTTGATGATGTTCGACTCATAAAGAATCAGATCGCGCTCGACCAGGATCGGCACCTGCCCATACGGGTTCATCACATTGATGTCTTCCGGCTTGTTGTACAGGTCGACGTCGCGGATCTCGAAGTCCATCCCCTTCTCGAACAGCACGAAGCGGCAGCGGTGGGAGAAAGGACAGGTGGTTCCCGAATACAGCACCATCATGATGAAGGCTCCTTAAATCAAAAAAGAGTGGGTGCGCGCGAGCAGCCCACTCATGGAAGGACGCACGCCCGGCTGTCGCCGGCGGCGTTTGGCCTTTTAGTGGATGTCTTTCCAGAACGCCGCATTGAGGCGCCAGGTGAAGAAGGTGAGAACGCCCAGGAAGATCAGCACCCAGACGCCGACGCGCACGCGCGTGTTCTGGTCCGGCTCGCTCATCCACTGCAAATAGCCGACCAGGTCGCCAACAGCGTGGTCGTATTGCAGCGGCGTCAGGCTGCCCGGGCTCAGCTGCTTCCAGCCGGTGAACACTTTCGTCTCGTGACCGTGCACCTCACGGATGTCGAATTGCGGTTGCCGGTCGCCCTGCAGTTCCCACAGCGCATGCGGCATGCCCACGTTCGGGAAAGCCAGGTTATTCCACCCCGTCGCCTTGGTCTCGTCACGATAGTAGGTGCGCAGGTAGGTATAGATATAGTCGGCGCCCGTGCCTGCGTGGCCAGAGCGCGAGCGGGCGATCACCGACAGGTCAGGCGGATTGGCGCCGAACCATTCCTTGGCCTGCTTCGGGTCGATCGCCGACTTCATGGTGTCGCCAATCCGGTCGGTTGTGAAGAGCAGGTTGTCCTTGATCTGCGCCTCGGTCAGGCCGATGTCGCGCAGACGGTTGAAACGCATGAACGCGGCCGAGTGGCAGTTCAGGCAGTAATTGACAAACAGCTTGGCGCCGTTCTGCAGGGCTGGCAGATCGTTGGTATTGCTGGGCGCCTTGTCCCAGACGATCGATTCGCCGCCCGCTGCATGGGCGCCGCAGGCAATGCCGAGAGCAGCCAGCAGGGTCAGGATCAGTTTTTTCATTCTTGACAGTCTCCAGCTCAGTGCGCGGCGAAGGTGATGCGGTCCGGCACGGGCTTGAACGCACCCAGCCGGCTCCACCATGGCATCAGCAGGAAGAAACCGAAATAGATCAACGTGCCCACCTGGGAGAGGCGTCCGCCGATCTCGGTGACCGGCTGCACGCCCAGATAGGCCAGCATGACGAAGTTCACGACGAACACGCCGTACACCGCCTTGTGCCAGCCAGGACGGTAGCGGATCGACTTGACCGGGCTGTTGTCCAGCCAAGGCAGGAAGAACAGGATGATGACCGCGCCGCCCATGACCACGACGCCCCAGAATTTGGCGTCGATCGACAGCATCAGCACGACGGCAACGGCCGCCGCCACTGCAACGACGGCCTTGGTGATGGCGCCCAGTCGCGACTTGAGCAAGCCGAAGCCCGCAGCCACGACGACGCAAGCGATCAACGCATACATCATCTCGCTGGTGATCGCACGCAGCATGGAGTAGTAGGGCGTGAAGTACCAGACCGGCGCGATATGCGCGGGCGTCTTCAGCGGATCGGCCGGGATGAAGTTGTTGTATTCCAGGAAGTAGCCGCCGAATTCAGGGGCGAAGAAGATGATGGCGGAAAACACCATCAGGAATACCGCAACCCCGAACAGGTCGTGCACCGAGTAGTAGGGGTGGAACGGAATGCCGTCCAGCGGATGACCATGTTCGTCCTTCGGCGAGTTCGGTCCCTTGATTTCGACACCGTCGGGATTGTTCGAACCGACGTCGTGCAACGCGAGGATGTGCGCGGCCACCAGGCCGAGCAGCACCAGCGGCACGGCGATCACGTGGAAGCTGAAAAAGCGATTGAGCGTTGCGTCAGAGACAACGTAGTCGCCGCGGATCAGCAGCGCGAGGTCCGGGCCGATGAAGGGGATCGCCGCGAACAGGTTCACGATCACCTGGGCGCCCCAGTACGACATCTGGCCCCACGGCAGCAGGTAACCCATGAACGCTTCCGCCATCAGGGCCAGGAAGATCGCGCAGCCGAAGATCCACACCAGTTCGCGGGGCTTGCGGTAGCTGCCGTAGATCAGGCCGCGGTACATGTGCAGGTAGACCACCACGAAGAAGGCCGAGGCGCCGGTGGAATGCATATAGCGCACCAGCCAGCCCCAGGGCACGTCGCGCATGATGTACTCGACCGAAGCGAAGGCCAGCGCGGCGTCCGGCTTGTAATGCATCACCAGGAAGATGCCGGTGACGATCTGGATCACCAGCACCAACAATGCGAGCGCACCGAAGAAATACCAGAAGTTGAAGTTCTTCGGCGCGTAGTACTCGGACAGGTGGTCCCGATAGGCCGCTCCCGCGGTCGGGAACCGGTTGTCGAACCAGTTGCCGAGTTTTTCGCCCGCCGTGGCGTTCGGGGAAATTTCCTTGAATTCAGCCATTTTTTTCCTGATCAGTTGAGGACAGAGCAGATCGCATTGCAATCCCGGTCAGTTCTGCAAAGTCTCACGCTTTTTTGTCTTCCCCGATCAGGAGCCGGTTATCCGCGATGTACATGTGCGGCGGCACTTCCAGGTTGTCGGGGGCAGGCTTGTTCTTGAAGACACGCCCGGCGAAGTCGAAGGTCGAGCCGTGGCAGGGACACAAAAAGCCGCCCTGCCAGTCATCCGGCAGCGACGGCTGCGGCCCGGGCTGGAACCGGTCGGACGGCGAGCATCCCAGGTGCGAGCAGATTCCCACACCGATCCAGTATTCGGGCTTGATCGAGCGTCCCTCGTTGCGCGCGTAGACGGGTGTGAGTTCATCCGGCTTGCGCTGCGACTTTGGATCGGCGAGCTGCGAATCGAGCTTGGGCAGCGTCGCCAACTGCGCCGGCGTGCGCCTGACGATCCACACCGGCTTGCCGCGCCATTCCACGGTGAGTTTTTCGCCCGGCTTGAGGGCCGAAATATCGACCTCCACAGGAGCACCTGCGGCTTTGGCCCGCTCCGACGGCTGAAAGCTGCTCACGAACGGAACGGCGGTGAACGCGCCGCCCACAGCGCCTGCACATCCGGACGCGATCAGCCACGTTCGTTTGCTGGCGTCCACTGGGGTGTCACTCATTGGGGTCCTCAAGGATGTCGCATATCAGGGTCAACCCGCGATTGTAGCTGACCGCAGGTGACGAATTCAACACGGCGGCGCCCCGTTGCCCCGATACTGCGGACCTCAAACCAATGGGGAAGCAGCAATGGGAATGGTGAAGGAATTCCGCGAATTTGCGATCAAGGGCAGCGTCGTGGACCTGGCCGTCGGCGTGATCATCGGCGCCGCTTTCGCGAAGATCGTCGACTCCATGGTGAACGACCTGATCATGCCGGT
>JANXVP010000159.1 GCA_025351615.1 Ramlibacter sp.
CCAGGCGCCTAGCCCGATAGCGCCGCCAGCGCCGCCAGCGCCCGCTGGGTGATTTCCTCGACGCTGCCGGTGCCGCTGATCTTGTGGTATCGGGGGGCTCCGGAGGGGTCGGCCTTGGCCCAGTTCGCGTAATAGTCGACCAGGGGCCGGGTCTGGGCAGCGTACACCTCGAGCCGCTTTTTCACCGTGTCTTCCTTGTCGTCGTCGCGCTGGATCAGGGGCTCGCCGGTGACGTCGTCCTTGCCGTCGGCCCTGGGCGGATTGAATTTCAGGTGGTACGTGCGGCCGGAAGCCGTGTGCGAGCGGCGCCCGCTCATGCGCTCGATGATGGCGTCGAACGGAACGTCGATTTCAAGCACGTGATCGAGCTTGACGCCGGCGCTCTTCATTGCGTCGGCCTGCGGGATGGTGCGCGGGAAGCCGTCGAACAGGAAGCCCTTGGCGCTGTCCGGCTGGCCGAGCCGCTCCTTGACCAACCCGATGATGATGCCGTCGCCCACCAGCGCTCCCGAGTCCATGACCTTCTTCGCCTCGAGCCCGAGCGGCGTGCCGGCTTTCACGGCGGCACGCAGCATGTCGCCCGTGGAGATTTGCGGGATCCCGTACTTCTGGCAGATGAAGGTCGCTTGCGTGCCTTTGCCTGCGCCGGGCGGTCCCAACAGAATCAGTCTCATGGATGTCCTCGGGTGGTTGGATCTGGCAGCTTTCGGGGACGGGGCGGGCCGCGCCGCCGCTGCGCTCATTGATACAAAGGATAGCACGCAAGCCCTGCGCAAAGCGGCGCCACGCCGGCGTCGCGCCGCGCTAGAACAGTAGCCGGACGCGTTCCAGATCGGCCGGCGTATCGACCCCCGGGCCGGGCGCTTCATCGGTCACGTGAACCGCGATCCGGTGCCCGTGCCAGAGCGCCCGCAGTTGCTCCAGCGCTTCGCAGACCTCCATCGGCGCCTGCGCCAGCGCAGGGAACTGCTGCAGGAAAGAGACGCGGTAGCCATAGATGCCGATGTGGCGCAGTGGCGCCGGCATCGGCAGTTGCGCCACGCCTGCGGCGAAGCCGTCGCGCCACCACGGAACCGGCGCGCGGCTGAAATAAAGCGCCATGCCGCAGGCGTCGAGCACTGCTTTCACGACGTTGGGATTGACGAAGTCGGCGACGGCATCGATCGGATGTGCGGCCGTACTCATGCTTGCCGCGGGCCGCTGCTCCAGCAAAGCGGCGACAGCATCGATCAGCGCGGGGGCGATCAAGGGCTCGTCGCCTTGCACGTTGACCACCACGTGGTCGGGCGCGAGGTCGAGCAGCCGGCTGGCTTCCGCCAGGCGATCGCTGCCGGACGGATGATCGGTGCGGGTCAGCACGGCATGGACCCCGTGCAGGCGGCAAGCGTCGACGATCGACGGACTGTCCGCAGCCACGACCACCCGAGACGCACCCGACTGGGCGGCCCGTTGCGCCACGCGCACCACCATCGGCTTGCCGGCAATATCGGCTAGCGGCTTGTCCGCCAGGCGGGTGGACGCCAGCCTGGCGGGAATCAGGACCGTGTAGCCCATGCGGGCGCTCAGGCGAGCGGCGTGCGAGCCGGCAACTGGTCGATCTCGTCGTCGCTGAGCGTACGGGCCTGCTCTTCGAGCAGGATCGGAATGCCGTCGCGGATCGGGTACGCCAGCCGGGCGCTGCGCGAGACCAGCTCCTGGCGCTCGCGGTCGTAGTCTAGGTGGCCTTTGGTCACCGGGCACACCAGCAGCTCAAGCAGTTTCGGATCCATGTGCCGATGATAGCTTTGCGTCCAGCAGGCGGTCGAGCGCCAGCCAGAAACCGGGCTCGATCCGCACCACCAGCGGCACCGCCCACGCGTCGGGCCGGCTGACCCACAGTTTGACCGCATCCTTTTCGGTGCAGACCACAGTGCTGGCCGGATCGAGGGGCAGCGGCGCATTGTTGTCGAAGTCGTAGTGATCGGGCAGGGCGAAGGTGCATTCCAGCGCCAGCCCCTGGCCGCGCAGCATGGTGAAGAAGCCAGCCGGATTGGCGATGCCTGCAACCGCCAGCAGCGGCCGCCCGCGCAAGCCACTGAGTTCCATCCGGTCGCCCGCAGCGTTGCAGGCCAGGGGGGCCAGCTCGCGTTCGACGGTGAACCGGTTCGAACCCCCGGTGAACTCCTTGCCCGCCAGCACAAAGTCGACCGGGCGTGGCCAGGGCTCGCGCAACGGCCCCGCGGGCAGCAGCCAGCCGTTGCCCACGCCGCGCGCGTCGAACACGCACAGCTCGATGTCACGCTGCAGGGCGAGGTGCTGCAGGCCGTCATCGGAGACGATCACCTGCACCTGCGGATGCGCGGCCACCAGGGCGCGCCCGGCCTCGGCCCGCTTGCGGGCCACGAACACGGGAACTCCCGCGGCTCGCTGGATCAGCAGCGGCTCGTCGCCGACCTGTTGCGCCGGGCTGGTCGCGGTGACCTCCAGGCATTGGCGCGACTTGCGTCCATACCCGCGAGAGATCACTCCGGCGGACAGGCCGCGAGCGCGCAGATGCTCCAGCACCGCGAGCAGCACCGGCGTCTTTCCCGCACCGCCCGCCACGACGTTGCCCACCACCACCACGGGCACCGTCAGCTTGCTGCTGGCCAGCCGCCCCGAGCGGTAGAGGCGGCCGCGCAGCGCGACCAGCGCGCCGTAGACCAATGACAGCGGCCAGAGCAGCCGCGCGAGCACGCCGCGGCGCAGCCAGGCGCTCTGCAGGGCCTGCCGCATGGTCAGCGTTTACCGGCCTGGGCCGACGATTCGGTGGCGAAAGTGATCTGGTTCAGGCCGGAGCGGCGGGCCGCTTCCATCACGGTGATCACCGACTGGTGGGCGGCCGTGGCATCGGCGCTGATGATCACCACGCTGTCCTTGCCGAACTTGGCGGCTTCGGTCAGCGCCAGCGCGACCGCTTCGACGCTGCGTCCTGGAACGGGGGTGCGGTTGATGGAGTACTTGCCGTCGGCGCTGACGGCCACGATCACTTCCTTGGGATAGTCGCGCTGCGCGTCGGCGTCGGCCACCGGCAGCCGCAGCTGCAGTTCGGTGAACTTGCTGTACGTGGTGGACAGCATCAGGAAGATCAGCACCACCAGCAGCACGTCGATGAACGGGATCAGGTTGATCTCGGGCTCCTCCTTGGTTCGCGGCCGGAAATTCATCGTGACCGCCTATCTGCGCAGCTGGTTGAGGTGGCGCACGAAGCGCTCGGCGGCCAGTTCCAGCGTCAGCAGGTATTCGTCGACACGGCCGCGGAAATAGCGCCAGAAGATCAGCGACGGAATCGCCACGATGAGCCCGAAGGCGGTGTTGTACAGCGCGACCGAAATGCCATGCGCCAGCTGCGCCGGATTGGCGCCCGTGCTGCCGGAGGCGCCCTGCGAACCGAAGATCTCGATCATGCCGATCACCGTGCCCAGCAGCCCGAGCAAGGGCGCTGCAGAGGCGATGGTGGCCAGCGCGCTGAGGTAGCGCTCCAGCCGGTGCGCCACGGCCCGCCCGGTGCTTTCCATGGCGCCGCGCAAGTCGACCTCGGTACAGCGGGGGTCGGAATTGAGGGCCCGGAAGCCGCTGGCAAGCACTTCACCGAGGGCCGAATTCTGCTCCAGCTGCTTGACCACGTCGGGCGCCGGAACCGAGGAGCGGGACACCGCCAGCGCTTCTTCCAGCAGCCTCGGCGGCGCCACCTTGGCGGTCTTGAGGCTGATGAAACGTTCAATGATGAGGGCGAGCGCCAGGATGGAGCAGGCTACCAGTGGCCAGATCGGCCAGCCTGCGGCTTGTATGATCGAAAACAATGAAGACTCTCCGCGCGTGAAGGCGTTGCAGAGCGCAGATTATGGCCCAGCGGCCGTGGGCCTTTTCCCGTCGTCCGTGGGCCTTCGGAGCGCCAGTTGCGATGCAGGAGCCCCCATTGCATGGCGTAGGACGCGACCCACAGAACTTGTGGATAACTTTGTGCAGAAGTGCCCCTCCATTCCCCGCCAGGCCGCGCCAATGCTTCCTCATGACAGATCGATGACAAATTGAGCAGGAAAATCTTCAATGAAATCAACGGGTTCTGCGACAAAACGGGGCTCTTCCCGGGAAACCCCCCGAAAACCCGCGTCGGCGCACGCGCTGTGGACTAAGTTCGCCGCTGAACTGGCCTGGAGGGCGCGGTGCTGCTCACATCAGCGGTCGACAGACCAGTCGTGACGCCACGGATCTGGCAGGTCGGGGCCTTGTGCCGCGCCATTGCTCAGGCGCTGGAGGCGCGCTTCAACCCGGTGGCGGTTCGCGGGGAGGTTTCGGGCTTCTCGAAGGCAGCCAGCGGTCATTGCTACTTCTCGCTCAAGGACGGCGACGGGCAGATTCGCTGCGCCATGTTCCGGCGCGCGGCAGGCCTGCTGGACTTCACGCCCAGGGACGGCGACGCCATCGAAGTGCTGGGACGGCTGGACGTTTACGGCCCGCGCGGCGATTTGCAACTGATCGTCGAAAGCCTGACCCGTGCCGGGAAGGGTGCACTGTTCGAACAGTTCCTGCGGCTGAAGGCCCGGCTGGAGGCCGAAGGACTGTTCGACCCGGCCCGCAAACGGCCGTTGCCCGCCTTGCCGCGTGGAATCGGCCTGGTCACCTCGCCCGGCGCCGCGGCGCTGCATGACGTGGTCACCTGCCTGACGCGCCGTGTCCCGCACATCCCTGTGGTGCTGGCTCCCGCTGCCGTGCAGGGGAGCCAGGCACCTGGCGACCTGGTGCGGGCACTCAATGGTTTGTACGCCCTCGCAGCAGCCGGAACCATCGACGTGATCCTGTTGGTGCGCGGAGGCGGTTCGATCGAGGACCTGTGGGCCTTCAACGACGAGTTGCTGGCGTGGACCATCGCCGTCAGCCCGGTGCCGGTGGTGAGCGGCGTCGGCCACGAAACCGACTTCAGCATTGCCGATTTCGTTGCGGATCTGCGCGCGCCGACGCCGACTGCCGCGGCCGAACTGGCGGCAACCGCTCGCAACGAGTGGCTCTCCGGCTTGGCACAGGCAGCGACCCGGCTGCGCTCGGTGGCGGCCCGGCGGCTGGACAACGCAAGCCAGCGTATCGATGTTGCCGGTTCCCGGCTGGGGCGGCCGTCGGCGCGAATCGGCGCCCAGACCATGCGCCTGGAGCGTGCGACGTACCGATTGCGCCATGCAGCGGCAACCCGGCTGCAGGCCGCGCAAGCTGCTTTGCCTGGACGTCAGGCGGCGCTCGCGGCCGCCCTGGATGTTCGCCTGCGCCGCGCGCGCGAGGGTCTGGAACGGCACAGCCTGCGGCTGGACCTGCTGGACCCCAAACTGGTGCTGCAGCGAGGCTATGCCTTGCTCACGGACCTGGACGGAACCGCTATCAGCCAGACCAGCCAGACCTGGACCGGGCAGGCGCTGCGCGCAACCCTTGCGGATGGCGAAGTTGATCTCACTGTCGAGCCGCACCGTCTGATTTAGTCCCTAGAATCAGGCCCCTGAGATGCCCTAACCCCTGAGGAAAGACCATGGAACATAACTTGCCCCCGCTGCCGTATCCGATCGATTCGCTGGCCCCGCACTACTCGAAGGAAACCCTGGAGTACCACTACGGGAAGCACCACAACGCCTATGTGGTGAATCTCAACAACCTGCAAAAGGGCACCGAGTTCGAAAACATGACGCTGGAGGAAATCATCAAGAAGTCCTCGGGCGGCATCTACAACAATTCGGCCCAGGTCTGGAATCACACCTTTTTCTGGAACTGCATGAAGCCAGCCGGCGGCGGCGAGCCCAAGGGCGCGCTGGCCGATGCCATCGGCAAGAAGTGGAATAGCTACGCCGCCTTCAAGGAAGCCTTCGTCAAATCGGCGGTGGGCAACTTCGGCTCCGGATGGACCTGGCTGGTCAAGAAGCCCGACGGCACGGTGGACATCGTCAATACCGGCGCTGCCGGCACGCCGCTCACGACCCAGGACAAGGCGCTGCTGACCGTGGACGTCTGGGAGCACGCCTATTACATCGACTACCGCAACCTGCGTCCGAAGTTCGTCGAGACCTACCTCGACAAGCTGGCCAACTGGGACTTCGCGCAAAAGAATTTCGGCTGATTCCGGCCAGTTCCGACCGACAGCAACAAGGGCCGCGTGGCCCTTGTTTCATTTCTGGCGGAAGGGCGCACCAGCCAGCCTGGCTCCGGGCTTGACGCCCTTTTTGGCGAACCAGCCCTGGTTCATCTCCAGGACGAAACGCACCGGCCTGGCCGAGCAGTGAGAATCGAGCGTCTGGGGCTTCATGTCCTCGACGTTGACCACCGTGCCGTCGTCATCGACGAACGCCGCGCTCAGGGGCAGCAGCGTATTTTTCATCCAGAAGCACTGCTGCGACGGACGCTCGAAGATAAAGAGCATGCCTTCGTGCTGAGGCATCTGTTTGCGAAACATCAGGCCGGTCGCACGCTGCTCATCGGTCGCCGCCACCTGGGCGTCGATCTGGTGCATTCCGGCGCCGATGGTGACGCGACTGAGGTCCATTTGCGGCTCCTCGGCATGCGCTGAGACCAGGGCAACGGCGAGGGCGAGCGATGCAAGGGTGGGCAGGGATCGGTTCATGAAGCAATTGTGACGGCTCATGAAAAATGCCCGCCGGCGGCGGGCATTGCGGGAGCAAAGAGGTCGGGAATTACTTCTTGTCGTCCATCATGGCCTTATTGGCCTTCTTGACCCTGTGCTTCTTGTGCTTCATGTGCTTCACGGGCTTCTTGTCCATGTTGTCCATCTTGGAACCCGCCATCGGGGCCGAAGCACCGGACATGGGGGCACCGACGTGCGACGCGGCGAACGCGCCTGACATGACGAAGAGCGAAGCCAGCAGGGCGGCGAGGAGTTTGTTCATATTCCGGATCCTTAAAAAAACTTAGAAATTTTTCGAAAATTCCCTTCCATCGACCGGAAGGCTCATCCGTAACGCCCTCTTCGGCGCGGCGGTTGACAGTGATGGAACAAAAGCTGACCACAATCAAGCTTTTGCTTCTTTCTGGTACCAGCAGGGCCCAATTGCAGACTTGCGAGCGTCGAGTCCGCGTGAACAGCCGTTACACGTTGCTAGAATCCAAAGGTTTTGCAGGTCGCAACGGCCGCAGGCGCTCTTGTTCATCCTCCCGGAGACGAATCCCCCATGTACCAGCACATCAAGGTGCCCCCCCAAGGCCAGAAGATCACCGTCAACGCCGACATGTCCCTGAACGTGCCGGACCAGCCGATCATTCCCTTTATCGAAGGCGATGGCACCGGAGTGGACATCACCCCGGTGATGATCAAGGTGGTGGACGCGGCGGTGGCCAAGGCGTATGGCGGCAAGAAAAAAATCCAGTGGATGGAGGTGTACGCGGGCGAAAAGTCGACCAGGATTTACGGCCCCGACGTCTGGATGCCGGAAGAAACCCTGAGCGCCGTGCGTGACTACGTCGTGTCCATCAAGGGACCGCTCACCACGCCCGTCGGTGGCGGCATCCGCTCGCTGAACGTGGCGCTGCGCCAGGAACTGGACCTCTACGTCTGCCTGCGGCCGATCCAGTACTTCGAGGGCGTGCCCAGCCCCGTCAAGGAGCCGCACAAGACCAACATGGTGATCTTCCGCGAGAATTCGGAGGACATCTACGCCGGGATCGAGTTCGAAGCCGAGTCGGACAAGGCCAAGAAGCTGATCAAGTTCCTGCAGGACGAGCTGGGCGTTACGAAGATCCGC
>JANXVP010000170.1 GCA_025351615.1 Ramlibacter sp.
CTGCTCGTCCAGCTGCTGCTGGAACGGGATCGGCTGCGGTAGTTCGCGCACCAGCTGGACACGGCCGACAACGCGTAGCGGTTTGACTGCGCCGGCGGCCCGCCGGAAAAGGTTTTTCTCGGCGCTGGATTTGCGCTGCGCTTCCTGCTGCGCGGCCTCCCGCGCGGCCGCCAGCTTCTGTTGCTCGACCAGTTTTTGCTGGATCTGCTGCAGTTCCTTGAGTGCCCCGGCCTTCATGCGCAGGTATCGAGGATGACCCGCACTGTCGCGGCGGGCTGGTCCCATTGCGGGAAATGGCCGCAATCCTCGAACCAGTGCAGACGCGCCGTGGGAAAAGCGGCCTGGGCGCGAGGCGCCTGCCGCGGCAACAGCAGCCGGTCGTTGCGCCCCCAACCGATGGTGACTCGGCCCGGCGGCGATGCGCTGCCTGCCTGCAGCGGTCCATGCGCAAGTTCCCGCAGCACGGCATCGAACACTGGCGTCGCGACGAAGCTGCACAGTTCGGTCAGCACGGTTTGCGCCGGGAGGTCCCAAGGCCGGGCTGACAGCTGCACCAGCAGCAAGGTGCGTGTGACTGCATGGCGCGACACGAACGGCAGCACAGGTTTGAGCAGGCGCAGCAGCCGAATCGATGCCGCGAGCGTGAAGTGAAAGAATGGCGTCTCCCAGCCGCGCCAGAAGCCGCCCGGATCCAGTGCGACGCAGTGGCCACCGATGCCGCGGCGTGTCAGCTCCAGCACCAGCCGTGCGCCGACCGAGCTGCCCACCAGGTCGACGCGATCGAGCCCCTGCTCGCGGAGGAACGCTGCGATGGCATCGGCGAACGCTTCAATGGTCTGCGGTCCGGGGATCGCTGGCGAGCGGCCGTGGCCGGGCAGATCGATCACGACCAGCTCCCGGACACCGGCCAGCGCGGGCGTAATCGTGTCCCAAGAGCGAGTGCTTCCTCCCAGGCCATGCACCAGCAACAACGGCCGGCCTGTCCCCTGGCGTTCAACATGCAGCGTCATATCAATCCTTTTTCCGCCATCGACAGTGCTTCACCTTGCGCAACGATCACGTGGTCGAGAACGCGGACGTCCACCAGCGCCAGCGCCGCCTTCAGCGTCTGCGTCAGGGCCTCGTCGGCACGGGATGGCTGCACCGTGCCGCTCGGATGATTGTGGGCCAGCACGACCGCCGCTGCGCTGTGCTGCAGCGCACGCAGGACCACCTCGCGCGGGTAGACGCTCGTCTGCGTCAGCGTGCCGCGAAACAGCTCCTCCATCGCGACCAGCCGGTTCTGCGCATCCAGGAACAGCACCGCAAAGACCTCGTGCGTTTTCGCCGCAAGGTGCAACTGCAGGTAATGCTTGACGGCGCCCGGCGAGCTGAACACCTCCCGCTGCTTCAGTTGCTCGGCCATGGCGCGCCGCGCCAACTCGAGCACGGCGATCAGCTCGGCACGCTTGGCCGTGCCACCCAGGCCCTTGAAGGTCTTGAGGTCGTCGGCCGTCGTGTGGAGCAGGCCCGACACGCCGCCGAAGCGATCCAGCAGCTGCTGGGCCATCTGCAGCACACCCTGGCCGGGCAGCCCGGTGCGAAGCAGCAGGGCGAGCAACTCGGCATCGCCGAGGGCTGCAGCGCCCCGGGCCAGCAGCTTTTCGCGCGGCCTGGCGTCGGGCGGGAGGTCTTTCAGCGGCATAGGGGTGCGAGCGTTCGGCCCGAGCCCGATGACCGGCTTCGACGGTCTGGGTCGGGAGGACAACTGGGGTTTTCTACAATGGGTAGTTTATCGGGACTTCCATGGCCTTCAACGCGCCCCGGGTTCAGCCGGGCTCCTTCCTCACGCTGCACTACCGCCTCGCCGGCCCTGGCGGGGACATCATCGACACCTTCAACGGCAAGCCGGCAACGCTGTCGCTGGGGACTGGCGAGCTGTCGCCGGCGCTCGAACGGCGGCTGGTCGGGCTGCAGGAGGGCGCGCGCGCAAGTTTCGATATTCCGCCGGGTGAAGCGTTCGGTGACCGCAACCCGGAGATGGTGCAGTGGGTCGCGCGGCGGCTGCTCAACGAGCTGGGCGGCCCGAACGAGCCCTACCAGGTCGGCGACGTGGTGCAGTTTCCGACGCCGGACGGTCTGGGCAGCTATGCCGGCGCCGTGCGGCAGGTCGGCAAGGACGGCGAGGGCGACGGCAAGGCCGATGCGGTGCTGTTCGATTTCAACCATCCGCTGGCCGGCCAGCCCGTCACCTTCCAGGTGCATCTGATCGGGGTGTTATGAGCGATACACAGGCGGGCGCAGCCGGCGCAGGGGCCGAAATTTTTCTGGCCGAGCCGCGCGGATTCTGCGCCGGCGTCGACCGCGCCATCGAAATCGTCGAGCGTGCGCTGCTGAAGTTCGGTGCGCCGATCTATGTGCGCCACGAGATCGTGCACAACACCTTCGTGGTCAACGACCTCAAGTCCAAAGGCGCCATCTTCATCGAAGACCTCGCCGACGTGCCGCTGGGCTCCACGCTCGTGTTCTCCGCGCACGGGGTGAGCAAGGCGGTGCAGGCGGAGGCGCAGGCGCGCGGCTTCGATGTGTTCGACGCCACCTGTCCGCTGGTCACCAAGGTCCATGTCGAGGTGGCCAAGCTGGCGAAGGAAGGCTACGAGTTCATCATGATCGGCCACAAGGGCCATCCGGAGGTCGAGGGCACGATGGGGCAGCTGCAGAGCGGCATCCACCTGGTGGAAGACGTGGCCGATGTCGCGCGGGTGCAGCCGCTGCAAACCGAGCGGCTTGCGGTGGTGACGCAGACCACGCTGTCGGTGGACGATGCGTCGGAGATCAGCGCCGCCGTGCGGCGACGTTTCCCGTCCGTGCGCGAGCCCAAGCAGCAGGACATCTGCTACGCCACCCAGAACCGCCAGGACGCGGTCAAGATGCTGTCGCCGAAAGTGGACGTGGTTATCGTGGTGGGCAGCCCCACCAGTTCGAACAGCAACCGGCTGGCCGAACTCGCCCGCAAGCTGGGGGTGGACAGCTACATGGTCGACAGCGCCGACGAGCTGCAGCCGCAGTGGCTGGCGGGCAAGACCCGGGTCGGGTTGACCGCGGGCGCCTCGGCGCCGGAAATCCTGGTCAAGGCGGTGATCGACCGGATCCGCTCTTATGGCGCGGTGTCGGTGCGCAAGATGGACGGCATCCAGGAGACGGTGAAATTCCCGCTGCCCAAGGGTCTCCGGCTGGCTGCGGGAATTCAATTGGGCGATGGCTCCCGGCTGCACCAGGGGCCGCCCTTGCTGGACGACGCCTACGACTCGCAGGAGCCTGAGGCTTGAACCGCGGCGACATCGAGGCGGCGGCGCGGCGTTTGCGCGCACTGTCTCCGCCATTCGTGCTTGAAACGCCCCTGTGGAAACTTCCCTCCGCCGCATTGGAGCTGGGCGGCGCCGAGATCTGGCTCAAGCTGGAGCAGCTCCAGGCCGGCGGCAGTTTCAAGGCCCGCGGCATGATGAACCGCATGCTTGCGAATCCGATTCCCGCCAGCGGCGTGATCGTGGCATCGGGTGGCAATGCGGGCATCGCCACGGCGGCGGCAGCCAGGGCGCTCGGCGTGCAGTGCGAAGTGTTCGTGCCGGCGATTTCCAGCGTAGCCAAGCAGGCCAGGCTGCGCGAGCTCGGCGCCGAGGTGGTCGTCACCGGCGCCGCGTATGCGGACGCCTTGCAGGCCTGTGTCGCACGCCAGCAGCACACTGGCGCGCTCATGACGCACGCTTACGACCAGCCGGAAGTGGTCGCGGGCGCCGGGACGCTGGCTCTGGAGATCGAAGCGCAGGGCGGCGTGCCCGACACTGTGCTGGTGAGCGTCGGCGGCGGCGGCCTGATCGCCGGCCTCGCGGCGTGGTTCGAGGAGAGTGCGCGGGTCGTCGCCGTGGAGCCGGAGCTGGCGCCGACCCTGTTCGAAGCGCGCCAGGCCGGCGAGCCGGTGGACGTCGCGGTGAGTGGCATCGCAGCAGACTCCCTTGGGGCCAGGCGGATCGGCGCCATCGCGTGGGAGGTGACGCAACGCCAGGTCAAGCAATCGCTGCTCGTGCCTGACGAAGCGATCCGCCACGCTCAACTCACGCTCTGGAAGCAACTCAAACTCGCCGTGGAGCCGGCGGCGGCGCTTGGGCTGGCCGCGCTCCAGACCGGGGCGTACCGGCCGCGCCGCGATGAACGCGTCTGCCTGGTGCTGTGCGGCGCAAACCTGGACCCCGGGACGCTCGCCTAGCGTCTGTTCCCGAGCGCCCCATAAAATGGGGCAATGCTCGACATCACCCTGCTTAGAAAAGACCTGGCGTCTGCCGTTGCGCGGCTGGAGACCCGCAGCAAGCCGCAGGGCTTTCTCGACGTGGCCGCTTTCACTGCGCTCGAGGCGGAGCGCAAGACGATCCAGAGCCGGACGCAAGAGCTGCAATCGCAGCGCAACCAGCTCTCCAGGCAAATCGGCCAGCTCAAGAGCAAGGGAGAAGCCGTCGAAGCGGTGATGGCGCAGGTGGCCGCGATCAAGACCGAGCTCGACCAATCCGCGCAGCGGCTGGAGCAGATCCAGTCGGAATTGCAGGCGCTGCTGCTGGCGGTGCCCAACCTTCCGCACGCGAGCGTTCCGGTGGGCGCCGATGAATCCGCGAATGTGGTGGTGCGCAGCTGGGGTGAGCCGCGCAAGTTCGACTTCAGGGTGCGCGACCACGTCGACCTCGGCGAGCCGCTCGGCCTGTCGTTCGCCCTCGGCGTCAAACTCGCGGGTGCTCGCTTCACTGTGATGAAGGGGCCGATTGCCCGGCTGCACCGCGCCCTTGCGCAGTTCATGCTCGACATTCAGACCACCGAGCACGGCTACACCGAGTGCTACACGCCCTACATCGTCAATGCCGAAACGCTGCGCGGGACCGGCCAGTTGCCGAAGTTCGAGGTGGACCTGTTCGCGGTGAAGAAGGGCGGCCAGGAAGGCGAGGAGATGCAGGACGACACGGCGCTCTACCTGATCCCCACCAGCGAAGTGACGTTGACCAATTTTGTGCGCGGCGAGATCGTGGCGGAAGCCGACCTGCCGATCCGCCTCACGGCCCACACGCCGTGTTTCCGTTCGGAGGCTGGCAGTGCCGGGCGCGACACCCGCGGCATGATCCGCCAGCACCAGTTCGACAAGGTGGAGATGGTGCAGATCGTCCATCCGGAACGCAGCTACGAAGCGCTCGAACAGATGACGGGGCACGCCGAAGCCGTGTTGCAGAAATTGGGATTGCCTTACCGCGTGACGCTGCTGGCCACCGGCGACTTGGGGTTCGGTGCCGCCAAGACGTATGACCTGGAGGTCTGGCTGCCGGCGCAGGACACCTACCGCGAGATCAGCTCGGTCTCCAACTGCGAAGCCTTCCAGGCGCGGCGGCTGCAGGCGCGGTTCAAGACGGCGCAGGGCAAGAACGAGCTGGTGCATACGCTCAACGGGTCGGGGCTTGCCGTGGGTCGGACCCTGGTGGCCGTGCTGGAAAATTACCAGAATGCGGACGGCTCAGTGAATGTGCCGCAGGCGCTGCGGCCCTACCTGGGCGGCCTGGAGAAGCTGGCCGCTTGAGTTAGAATTGTCGCCTTCGCACCACGCGAAATCCTGGAGAGGTGGCAGAGTGGTCGAATGCGCCGGACTCGAAATCCGGTGTACGGTTATGCCGTACCGTCGGTTCGAATCCGACCCTCTCCGCCAGTAAGTCCACGCCCTTCACCCCGAAGTGCACTTTTTTCGTCTGAGCCCCGCCCCATGCGGGCCTCAGCCCGATAGCCGAATTCTCTGTTCGATCTCTGAGCCCTGTTTCTGGCGGAAATTGCCCCTCTCCTGCGCCCATTCTCTGTGGCCCATTTCGGTGGTACGGGTTTGCACCGGCCGCGATAATTGATCAGCTACAACGCTGCCGGACGACTGTCAGCGGTCGCGGTGACTGGCACAGACGGTGAAGCCCACGACTATCTGTATGACGCGACGGGCCAAAGGCGCTTCAAGAGCGATGCCGTCTATTCGCGTGGGGATCCGGATGAAAAGGAACTGGGACGCGGCTTCGTGGAATGGCTCAGAGGTAAGTTTCCGGCCCTATTCAGCGAGTCGGAAAGAAAGAAACTCGGCGCCGGTACACACTTCGTATATGACGAAGCGAGCAACCTGATCGGCGAATACGGCGACGGCGGCGCGCAAAGCGCAGGGCAGAGCGAACACATCTGGCTGCCGACGGCCACCGGGCCAGTGCTGATTGGCGTCAAGACCCGCGGGCATATTTATTCTGTGCACGCGGACCACCTGGGCACGCCACGCCTGATTGCGGACGGCCCCAACAAGCCGATCTGGCAGTGGCCTTACAGCGCGTTCGGCGATAACGCGCCTGTCGTGCTTGCCGGCGACACAGGCAATGAGGACAATGCCGAGCGTAACGCCCCGATTGGCTTTGCATACAATGTGCGTTTCTCGGGACAGTACTTCGATCGCGAGTCGGGACTGCACTACAACGGGCAGCGTTATTACCAGCCAACCACCGGAAGGTACGTCAATGCGGATCCCATCGGTCTGGGGGGAGGCTGGAACCGATTCGCATATGTGGGAGGGAATCCGTTGATGTTCACGGACCCGCTGGGGTTGCGTTCCACTGGTTCGCCAACGCTGGATCGTTGGTTAGAGCCAAAGACACCGCCGGGAAATTGTGTGACAGGTGCATGTGCTGCAGGTTCGCCACCGACGCCTTCCGACAACAGAAGCCAGAAGGAAATGGACTTTGGTCAGTGCAAGATGGTTTGCCAAATATCTCTTCTGGCTCCGGTAGCTATGTGCAACTTTGCTGCCGGGGGTGGTTTGGCTGGCACTGCTGCTACGGCAGTTGCCAAGGGTGGTTTGTGCTCCTGGGTGTGCAAATGAACCCGGGCGGCCGGCTGACCTGTCCTGGCTGTGGGCATAAGTACGCAGCGCTCTACTTTCGTCCGCGATCTACATGCCCGAATTGCCGAGCGGACGTGAAAACAGATTTGCGAACAATAGGAATTCTTGAAACTGTGATTGGCGCGCCGCTTCTGTGGATGGCGGCGGTGTTACTCCGAACTTATTTGAATGACTCGACTGGTGTGCTGTCATACGCGCTGCTGTTCGTTCCAGCCTTGGCGATTCACCTCTTCGTGGTCCATCGATTTGTCACTGCTCAAGCAATCAGTGCCGCGCCTTGAGCGGCGCACTCGAGAGATGCTGTGTCCGTGTCAAAAAGCGCGCCGGGAGCGAATTTGTAAAGCATTGCCATAGGGTTGATTGATTTCTATCAGCGCCGCGTATCGCCCTACAAGGGATACCGATGCGCGTATCGTGCGCAGGCCAGCGGGCCTTCATGCTCAGAGTTCGCAAAACAGACCATCCTTACGCGGGGCGTGCTGGCGGCCTTTCCGTTGATGAAGCAGCAGTTCTGGGAGTGTCGCAGTGCCTACATCGTGCTTCAACGCCAAGCGCAAATGCTGGCGCAAGAGAAAGACGACGCGCCGCCGGCAGCCAAGGGGGGGGTGGCATCTGTGCCAATGCCTGCGTTAACACATGCACGCTGCCCTGCTTCTGAATCGCCAGGCTCGAGCGTAACGCCCCGAATGGCTTCGCATACTATGTGCGTTTGCCGGGACAGTACTTCGATCGCGACTCGGGACTGCACTACAACGGGTACCGGTACTACCAGCCCACCACCGGAAGGTACGTCAATGCGGACCC
>JANXVP010000211.1 GCA_025351615.1 Ramlibacter sp.
CCGAGTTCGAGCAGCCGCTGAATGTGTACGGCTACAGCAAGCTGCTGTTCGACCAGAGGCTGAGGCGCGAGCTGGGGCCCCAGTTCGCAGGCGCCGCGAGCCAGGTGGCGGGCTTTCGCTACTTCAACGTTTACGGGCCGCATGAGCAGCACAAGGGCCGCATGGCCAGCGTGGCGTTTCACCAGTTCAACCAGTTCCGCGCCGAAGGCAAGGTCAAGCTGTTCGGCGAGTACGGCGGGTACGGACCGGGCGAGCAGAAAAGGGACTTCGTCTTCATCGACGACGTGGTGGCGGTCAACCTGTGGTTCCTGGACCATCCCGACCAGCGCGGCGTCTTCAACCTGGGCACCGGCCGGGCCCAGCCTTTCAACGACGTCGCAACGGCCGTCGTCAACGCGCTGCGTCCGGGGCAGCCGGCGCTGGATACCGCCAGCGCGGTGGCGCAAGGGCTGGTCGAGTACGTCCCGTTTCCGGAGGCGCTGCGCGGCAAATACCAGTGTTACACCCAGGCCGACCTGGCGGCCCTGAGGCGGACCGGCTGCGACCGCGCCTTTGCCGACGTCCAGACCGGCGTCGCGAGCTACATGGCGTCGCTTTTAAGCTAGGGGCAGCCCCGGTCAACCGGCCGGTGGGGCCTGCCGTTAGACACAGGCCCGGCGTACACCGCGTCGGTACCAACCCACGAGGAAACCCCCATGTTGAAGAAGATTCTGGCCGTTCTGGTCATGCTGTACGCCGCCCTGGCGATGGCCGCTGTCGATGTGAACAAGGCCACCGACGCCGAGCTCGATGGCATCAAGGGCATCGGTCCCGCCATCACCAAGCTGATCACCACCGAGCGCAAGAAGGGCGAATTCAAGACCTGGCAGGACTTCATCGACCGCGTCAAGGGCGTCGGCGAGAAAAGCGCCGTCAAGCTGTCCGAAAATGGCCTGACGGTCAACGGCCAGTCCTTCAAGGGCGCCGCCATGAAGGCGGACCAGAAGGAAGACAGGAAAGAGGCCAAAGCCGCCGCGAAGGAAGAGAAAAAGGATGCCAAGCCGATGACGGCCGCCGTGGAAGAGAAGAAGGAAACCAGGGCCGAGAAAAAAGCCGAGAAGAAGGCAGAAAAGAAGACCGAAAAAGAAGCCAGGGCGGAAGCCAAGACGGACAAGAAGGACGCAAAGGCCGAGGCCGCCAAGCCGGCCGCCAGCGCTGCCAGCGCTGCCAAAAAATAAGCGCCACAACGCCCGGCCAAAAACCCGCTCCGGCGGGTTTTTTCATGGGGCGGAGGGAAATTGAGGCACCAGCGCGATCAGGTCGGTCATGCCCGGATCGACCCCGGCTTGCGCCAGCAGCGCCGTCACCTGGCCACGGTGGTGGGTCTGGTGGTTAAAGAAGTGGGTCAGCGCCATCCAGGCCGGATGCTGGCGCGCAATCCCCTTGCTGTTGCTGTATCGCAAGATGCTGGCCGGGAAGTCGGCGGGCATCGCCGCCAGCCAGTGCGCGATGGCCGCATCGAGCTGCGCGCGTTTCATGCGCAGCGCCTGCCAGTCGGCGTGCAGCACGGTTTCATGCACCGCCCCGGCGGGCAGGTCCAGCAAGCCACCTGCCAGTGCGGCGAAGCCGACCCCGTCCTGGGCCGCGAAGCGTGCGAGCCAGAGTTGGTCGCCCCACACCAGATGGTTCAAGGTGCCGTGGATGGAACCGAAGAAGGCGCCGCGATCGCGCTTGCGCTCGAGGTCGGACAGTTGCTCGCATGCGTCGTACAGGCGCTGGTTGAACCACCGGTTGTAGTGCGCGAGAAACCGGTAGTTGTCCAGCCAGCCGGATGGGGCCATGGGGTCTGCACTCACTTGGCGCCGTAGCCACCGCCGCCCGGCGTGTGGATCTCGAAGATGTCGCCCGGCTGCATCTGCGCCTGGCCGATGTGGGCCAGCGCTTCGACGCGGCCGTCGCTGCGCACGATCCGGTTGATCCCGACTCGTCCCGGCTCTCCGCCGGCCATTCCGAATGCACCGTGCGTGCGGCCGTTGGACAGGATGCTCGCCGTCATCGGCTCAAGAAAGCACACCCTGCGAACGCCGCCATTGCCGCCCTTCCAGCGCCCGTCGCCGCCCGAGCCGGCGCGGATCTCGTAGCTTTCCAGCCGCACCGGAAAGCGGAACTCCAGCACCTCGGGGTCGGTGAGACGCGAGTTGGTCATGTGCGTCTGCACGACGCTGGTGCCCGCGAAGCCGCCCGTCACCCGGCCCTGGCGGTCGATCTCGGCGCCGGCACCGCTGCCGCCGGAAATCGTCTCGTAATACTGATGCCGCTCGTTGCCGAAAGTGAAGTTGTTCATCGTGCACTGGCTCGACGCCATCACGCCCAGTGCACCGAACAGCGCGTTGGTGATGCAGGTCGACGTTTCGACGTTGCCGGCCACCACCGACGCCGGCCAATCCGGATTGAGCATGGAACCCGCCGGGATGATCACCTTCAGGGGTTTGAGGCAACCGGCGTTGAGCGGAATCTCGTCGTCGACCAGGGTCCGGAAAACATACAGCACGGCCGCCATGCACACCGCTGTCGGCGCGTTGAAATTGTTGACCTGCTGGGGCGAGGTGCCGGTGAAGTCGATCTCGGCGCTCCGGTTGCCTGCGTCCACGCGAATCGCCACCTGGATCTGCGCGCCGTTGTCCAGCGGCAGCGTGAATTCGCCGTCCTTCAGACGCGTGATCACGCGGCGCACCGATTCCTCGGCGTTGTCCTGCACGTGGCCCATATAGGCCTGGACCACGTCGAGGCCGAACTCGGCCGCCATCTTGCGCAGCTCCTGCACGCCTTTCTCGTTGGCCGCGATCTGCGCCCTGAGATCCGCCATGTTCTGTTCGGGATTGCGGCTCGGGTACTTCCCGCTTCTCAGCAACTCAAGCATCTGCTCTTCGCGCAACGTGCCGCGATCGACCAGCTTCACGTTGTCGATCTGCACGCCCTCCTCCTCGATCCGGGTAGAGAACGGCGGCATCGAACCGGGCGAGATGCCGCCGATGTCGGCGTGGTGGCCCCGGGAACCCACGTAGAAAGTGGGTTCCGGGGCGTCCAGATACACCGGCGTGATCACCGTGACGTCCGGCAGGTGGGTGCCGCCGTGGTACGGATCGTTCAATACGTAGACGTCGCCAGGCGACATCTTGCCGGCGCCGGTACGAAGGTCCGTCTCAGCCCGGCGGATCACCGTCTTGATGCTCTCGCCCATGGAGCCGAGGTGCACCGGCATGTGCGGCGCATTGGCGATCAGGTTGCCCGCGGCATCGAACAGCGCGCAGGAAAAATCGAGCCTCTCCTTGATGTTGACCGAGTAGGCTGTGTTCTGCAGCTGCAGGCCCATTTGCTCGGCAATGTTCATGAACAGGTTGTTGAACACCTCCAGCAGCACCGGGTCGACCCGGGTGCCGGCGGCGAACGTCAGGGCGCGAGGCGTGTGCCGGTCCAGCACCAGGTGGTCCAGCGCGGTGAGCGTCGCCTGCCAGCCCGGCTCGACGACGGTGGTGGCGTTCTTCTCGGCGATGACCGCGGGTCCGGCCAGCACGTCGCCGGGCCGCAGGTCTTCCCGCACCACCAGCGCCGCCGCGTGCCATTGCCCACCGGAATACATCTTCACGGTTTCGCGCCTCGGCACCTCGCGCAGTGGATGTACGTCATGGGTGAGCTCCTGCGGCGCGTCACCCGCAATCACCGCCTCCACCGAAACCGCCTCCACGACCAGCGCCTTGTTCAACATCAGGAATGAAAAGCGCTGGCGGTACGCCGCTTCGAAGCCGCTTGTGATGGCGGCGACGGCGCTTGCGGCGGATGCCGCGCCGGACGCCGATTGCGGATACCGCACGATCAAGGCCGAATCGCTGCCCTGGTAGCGCACATGAACGCGGCGATGGACGGTCACGGCACCGGCGCCGCCCTGCTGACTCTGCAGCTCGCCCCGCGCAGCGGCGGCGAGCGCGTCCAGCCGGTGGGCGATGCGGGGCAGCGAGTCGGCGGTCAGTGGCAATTCCACCGCCTGCTCGCGAATCACGTTCTGGTCCGCCAGGCCCATCCCGTAGGCGCTCAGCACGCCGGCCAGCGGATGGACCAGCACCCGCGTCATCCCCAGCGCGTCCGCCACCAGGCAGGCGTGCTGCCCACCCGCGCCGCCGAAGCATTGCAAGGTATAGCGCGTGACGTCATACCCGCGCGCGACCGAAATCTTCTTGATGGCGTTGGCCATCTGCTGCACTGCGATATTGACAAAGCCCTCGGCGACGGCTTCGGCGGGGCGCCCGGTCTGCAGCGCCAGCGCGGCGAACTTTTCCGCTGCCGGCTCGAAGCCCAGCGCCTCATCGCCGCCGGCGCCGAAGACCTTCGGAAAGTAGCGCGGCTGGATCTTGCCCAGCAAGACGTTGGCATCCGTGACTGCGAGCGGACCGCCGCGGCGGTAACTGGCCGGCCCGGGATTCGCACCCGCGCTCTGCGGCCCGACGCGGAACCGGGCCCCGTCGAAGCCGAGAATCGAACCGCCGCCCGCCGCGACCGTGTGAATGCTCATCATCGGTGCGCGCATGCGCACGCCGGCAACCTGGGTCTCGAACTCGCGCTCGAACTCGCCGGCGAAATGCGACACGTCCGTCGAGGTGCCGCCCATGTCGAAGCCGATCACCTTGACCGAGCCTGCCTGCGCCGCGGAAGAATGCCGATGGGCCAGCTCCGCTGTCCGCGCCATGCCGACGATGCCACCGGCCGGACCGGACAGGATCGCGTCCTTGCCCTGGAAAGCGTGCGCATCCGCCAAGCCTCCTGACGACTGCATGAAGAATAACTGCACGCCGGGCATCTCGCCCGCCACCTGGTCGACGTAGCGTCGCAGGATCGGCGACAGGTAGGCGTCAACCACCGTGGTGTCGCCGCGGCTGACGAACTTCATCATCGGGCTGGTCTCATGCGAAGTGCTGACCTGCGTGAAGCCAATCTCGCGTGCGATCTTCGCCGCCGCCTTTTCGTGATCGGTGAAGCGGTAGCCGTGCATGAAGACGACGGCCACGCCGCGCAGGCCCCGGCCGTACGCCGCGTCCAGGTCCGCGCGCAGCCGCGCCTCGTCCAGCGGCTGAAGCACC
>JANXVP010000222.1 GCA_025351615.1 Ramlibacter sp.
CCTGATGGCGGTCGCCGACGCGCTGGAGCAGCGCGATGACGTCGATGCGGAGCGCATCATGGCCATGGGAGGCAGCTTCGGCGGCTATATGACCAACTGGATCGGCACGCAGACTCAGCGTTTCCGCTGCTTGGTCACCCATGCCAGCATCGTGACGATGGCCAATTTCACAGGCACCACCGATCACCCCGGCTGGTGGTACCTGGAGATGGGCGGCGAAGACCCCTACGCGGACCCGGCCGGCTACGACCGCTTCGCTCCGATCCGCCACATCCGTCAATGGAAGACGCCGACGCTGATCGTGCATGGCGAGCTCGACTACCGTTGCCCCATCGGCGAAGGCCTGAATCTGTTCGAGGCCTTGCAGTACCACGGCGTCGACAGCGAACTGGTGGTGTTCCCGGACGAGAACCACTGGATCATGAAGCCCCGCAACATCGTCGCCTGGTATGAGAACGTCCTCGGTTTTCTGGCGAAGCACATGCCTTAGCGAACTGGTGACAACGGATCGCGCCGGGCTCGCGCGACCGCCAACCGTGGCCGAAGCTTGTGCCGGGCCTCACAGTGCGGCCTGACATCGATTGGCGACGCAAGCCGGCACAGGCGGCGCCCTCACGGGAAATAGCGGGCAGGGCTGGGGCGGGTTCGGGTTCAACGCGATTGCCTGCCGGGCCAGCGTGACTTGTAGGCTGGTCGCGGCTGCCGCTGCCACGGCGGTCGCTGAAACGGTCGAGTCGATCTGGTACGTCTGCGTCGGGCAGGCGGTTGGCTCCAGGAAGGTAAGAAGCCCGCATTGCTGGTCTTGCTGGCAAGGAGAGGGAACTCCCAGAGATCGAGCCATCGCCTCCGTCTGGTTTGCCTGATCGATGGCTTGCTGATAGCGATCGGGCTCCGGCCCTCCGCCGCCGCCACATGCTGCAAGGCTCAATACCGCAAGACCGAGAAGCGCGCGAACTCGCATGACTTTCTCCGCATGAAATTGGTGAAGGCGGTCGCTAGCCGATCAGCTGCGCGGCCCGATGCCGCCGGGACGCGTTTCGGGGGCGGCCGTGCGGGAACCAGCCGCCGGAGCGGTAATGGTCGCGGCCACCAGCGCGAGAGGCAAAGTTGCAGAAGGGTTCAGGCTGTCGACCATGGCGCTCGGAATCAGGATCGCGGTCCCTCGCTCCTTGGTGACTTCGTAAATGATGTTCATGGCTCGAAGCTGAAGTGCCTCCGGGTGTCCGGCGTAGATATTGGCGGCTTCGACAAACTGGCCGGCAATCGCGGCTTCCGCAGATCCGAGAATCACGCGCGCCTGTTTCTCGCGCTCGGCTTGCGCCTGGCGCGACATGGCGTCTTGCAGCGCCTCCGGGATGGCGACGTCACGGATTTCCACCGAGCTGACCGAGATGCCCCACGGGGCCGTCTTCCTGCCGATCTCCGCCTTCAGCTGCTCGTCCGCATCCTTGCGGTCGGACAACAAGGCAGCCAGCATGGACGAGCCGATCATCTCGCGCAGCGAGGTTTGCGCGACCCGGTCGATCGCCTCGCGATAGTTGGTGATGGCCAGCGCCGCCTTTTCGGCGTCGTGCACGTGCCAGAAGATGATCGCATCCACATTGACGGGAACGGTGTCCCGGGTGAGGGCCTGCTCGGCATTGAAGGCGGTGGTCTGGATGCGTTCGTCGATGACGGCGACCACGGTGTCCAGGACGGGAAAGATGGCGAACATCCCCGGACCCCTGACGCCCTGAAGCTTTCCCATCCGCAGCACGACAAACTTCTGCCAGACGTTTGCCATCTTCAACGACATCCCGATGACCGCGGCACAGGCCAGCAGCAGCACTCCCAGATAGAGGCTGACCCAGACGCCGGCGGCGATGCCGGCTAGCGCAAAAACCAGAACCAGGAAAGACGTGACGGGATTCATGAAACTTGCTCCTTGTCAAGGCTTGGGCTGACCTGCCCTGGGGCTGCTTTCAGCCAGAGCATCGCCGATGCCTCGTCGTCGAAGTGGTGCAGCCGCGCGTGCACGAAGTGGCTGGCCACACGCGGCATCAGCCGCGCGACCAACCCGTCCGCGACGATCGCGACTTTGTCGATTCGGGAATGATGGTTGCGGACGAACTTCAGATGCGCGATCAAGCCGTCGAGATCTTCCCAGCCCGAAAACGACTTTCCCGAGATCAGCACGCCATGCAACTTGCCTCCGCGATCGAGGTGGCCATCGACAAGTGTCGCCAAAGAGGTGAAGTCCGACGCTGCCAGCGCCCTTTCCAAGCGCAGGACCAGGATGCTGTCCTCAGCTCGCAATTTGTGGGTCATCATCGTGAATCCTCCTCGGTCGATTGCCATTTTCAAAGGCCGGGATGCACGACGCCGTGCACGCCTGTCTGCGCGACGCCATTTT
>JANXVP010000237.1 GCA_025351615.1 Ramlibacter sp.
ACTGGCCGACCCCGCTTTGTTCAAGGCAGGACTGCGTCGGGATGACGCAACGCCGCAGTACAGCGTGCAGGTGAGCGCGCGGGTGCAGCAAGCGCTGTCGCCCTGGGCCGATCCCTGGGACCGATGGGGCGGCTGGGGCGGATGGGGCGGCTGGGGCGGCGGCTTTGCGGGACGCGGGGTCGGCATCGGTTTCGGCGGATCTTTTCCCCGCATGGAACGGCCTTGGTTTCTGAGGGAGGTCGCTGTGGTGGTGCGCGAACTCCCATCCAACCGGGTGGTTTACGAGACCCATGCTGGCAATGACGGTCCCTGGGGCGACAACGCCACGGTGCTTCCGGCCATGTTCGACGCCGCCCTGCAGGGCTTTCCGGCTGCACCGGCGGGCGTGCGGCGGGTCAACATCCAGCTCGGCAGTTAGTCGCTATTGCTTGCGCGACACAGTTCGCAAAGCAATTGCAGCAGGTACCGCGGCGGGCCAATAAAATGGCTGTGCATGGAAGCCACCCGAATCATTGCCGTCCGCCACGGAGAAACGTCGTGGAACGTCGCCGCCCGCATCCAGGGCCAGACCGACATCGAGCTCAACGAAACCGGCCGCTGGCAAGCCAGCCGGGTCGGCGAGGCCCTGAAGGGCGAAAAGATCAGTGCCGTCTATTCAAGCGACCTGGGCCGCGCGCACCAGACCGCGCAGCCGATCGCGCAAGCGGCCGGCATCCCGGTCATTCCCAATGAAGGCCTGCGCGAACGCAGCTTTGGCATCTTCGAAGGCAAGACCTTCGACGAGATTCGCGAAACCTGGCCGGACCATGCCCAGAACTGGCGCAAGCGGTTGCCGGAATGGGCGCCTCCCAACGGCGGCGAATCCTTGCTGCAGTTGCGGGCGCGGGTAACCGAGACGATGAAGGAACTCGCAGCCCGCCATCCGGGCGAACAGATCGTGGTGGTCGCTCACGGCGGCGTACTTGACGCGCTGTACCGGATTGCCACCGGGCAGGAGGTCAACTCCCCACGGACCTGGGAACTGCCCAACGGCGCCATCAACCGCTTGCTATGGACGCCGCAGGGCTTTACCCTCGTCGGGTGGTCCGACACCCAGCACCTCGACGATGAATCCGCCGACGAAAACACCTCTTTCTGACGCGCTGCGGGCGCTGATCGGCCAGAGCGTCGATTTCATCGACACTCCGGCCCTGGTGCTCGACCTCGATGCGATGAAGCGCAACCTGGGGCGGATGGCGGAATTCGCGAAGAAGCACAACATCCGCTGGCGCCCGCACGCCAAGATGCACAAGAGCTCGGCGCTGGCCAAGCTGCAGGTCCAGGCCGGAGCGGTCGGCGTCTGCGTCCAGAAAACGTCGGAGGCCGAAGCGATGATCGCCGGCGGTGTGCACAACGTGTACATCAGCAACGAAGTCGTGGCTCCGCACAAGCTGACGCGTGTGGCCGCGCTGGCCAACCAGCTCGCAGCCGAAAACGGCCAGCTCGCCATCGCGGTGGACAGCGTCGAGGGCGTCGGCCGGCTGGCGAAGGCGATGAACGAGCGGCGCGCAGGGACTGGCGTCGCGGCGGTGATCGACGTGTTTGTGGAGATCGACGTCGGACAAGGCCGCTGCGGGGTCCGTCCCGGCCAGCCGGCGATGGCGCTGGTCCACGAGATCCGAAAGCATCCGGCGCTGCGCTTCGCCGGACTGCAGGCCTACCACGGCAAGGCGCAGCACCTGCGCACGCCCCAGGAGCGACGCGACGCGATCGCCGGGGTGGTGCAGGCGGTCGTCACGACCCGCAAGCTGGTCGAGTCGCAAGGAATCCCGGTGGACCTGGTGACGGGCGCCGGCACCGGCAGCCTGGTGCTGGAGGCCGCCAGCGGTGTGTTCGGCGAAGTGCAGGCCGGATCTTTCCTGTTCATGGACCACGACTATGCAAAGAACGAGCGCGATCCGGCGCAACCGCAATTCGAGCACGCGCTCTTCGTCAAGACGCAGGTCATGAGCGCCGGAGAGGACCACGCGGTCTGCGACGCCGGCCACAAGAGCCATGCGATCGATTCGGGCCTGCCCAAGGTCCACACTTTCGAAGGCGAGCCCGAGCTGGAGTACTTCAACGGCGGCGACGAACACGGCATCCTGCGATCCGTCGGCAAGAGCTGGCGGCTGCCCGCCATCGGAGCCACGCTCTGGCTGATCCCGGGCCATTGCGACCCCACCGTGAACCTGCACGATACGATGGTCGGTGTCACCGGAGGCCTGCGTGCGGGCAAGGTAGAACGCATCATCAGGGTCGACGCCCGAGGCGCCGTCACGTAGCCGGCAGAGAATGGCCGCATGACCCCGGGCCAGATCATCGTTGTCGCGACGCCAGTGTTCCTGTTGCTGATCGCGCTCGAATTCGCGTGGGGCTGGAAAACTCGACGCAACACCTACCGGCTGAACGACGCGATCAACAGCATGAGCCTGGGAATGCTGAGCGAGACCACCAAGGTTTTCACGCGGCTGCTGCGCCTGGGGATCTACTTGGCGGTCTTCAAAACCGTGTCGTTTGCGCCGATCGCCCAGGCGGAGGCTTTCTGGACCAGCTGGTACGGCTGGCTGCTGGCACTGGTGTTCTACGACCTGTGCTACTACTGGCTGCATCGCGCCGGCCACGAGTGCGCGCTGTTCTGGGCTGCCCACGTGGTGCATCACCAGAGCCAGGACTACAACCTGTCCACCGCCTTGCGCCAGACCAGTTCCGGCGCGCTGGTGGGCTGGGTCTTCTATCTGCCGATGGCGGTCGCCGGTGTGCCGCCGCTGGTGTTCGGCACCGTCGCATTGATCGACTTGCTCTACCAGTTCTGGGTGCATACCGAGCACATTGGCAAGCTGGGCTGGTTCGACCGCTGGTTCTGCTCGCCGTCGAATCACCGGGTTCACCACGCAGTCAACGACGGTTACCTGGATCGCAATTACGGCGGTGTGCTGATCGTTTGGGACCGCCTGTTCGGCAGCTTCCGGGAGGAAGGCGAGAAATGCGTGTACGGCACGCGCAGCCCGCTGGACAGCTGGGATCCGCTCTGGTCGAATGCAGAAGTCTACTGGTCGCTGGCCAGGGACAGCTGGCGCGCACGCAACTGGCTCGACAAGCTGCGGGTCTGGTTCAAGCCACCGGGCTGGCGGCCGCCGGACGTGACGGAGCGTTTTCCCAAGCCGGCTTTCGCGCTGGAGCACGTGCAGCGCTATCACCCGCCGGTCGGTCAGCGGATCGCGTGGTTCGGCGCGCTCCAGCTCGTGCTGCTCTTGCACAGCGTAGCGTTATTTCTCTGGCATGCGGACCGGATGCCGCTCTCGCAATCGATGGTCTGGCTGGCGGCGCTGGCGGCTGGCCTGTGGTCGGTCGGCGCGCTGATGCAGGGCCGGATCACGGTGCTGGAAGTGCTGCTGATCGAAGCAGCGGCCCTGGCAACCGCCACCGGCGCCGAGAACGTGGTGCTGCTGCACCGGCTGTTCAAGCCGCTGGTGATGCTGCTTGCGATCGCATTCGTGGTGCAGCGCAACCGTGCAACGAAGTCGCCGGCGCTTTTCGACCTGTTGTTGCTGGCCGGGCTGGCCTGCTCGCTGTTGGGCGACAGCTTCCTGATGGTTCCGGGCTTCTTTGTTCCCGGGCTGGTGAGCTTCCTGGTCGCCCACTTGTTCTACATCGCCATGTTCAAGCAGGGCGTGCCGTGGCTGCCGAGTTGGCGCGCATTGCTGGCGACGCTCGGGACCGGCATCGCGATCTACGGCTTCCTGTTTCCCAGCCTGAGTCCGATGCTGCGCGTCGCCGTCGCCGCCTATGTGGTCGTGATCGCGCTAATGGCGGCGCAGGCCATCGGCCGCGCGGCCTGGCTGCGCGACAAGGCGTCGGTCGCCACCGCAGTCGGCGCCTGCTGCTTCATGCTGAGCGACTCGCTGCTGGCCACGAACAAATTCGCCGTGCAGTTTCCAATGGCGCAGTTCCTGGTCCTGGCGACCTACTACGTGGCGCAGATCCTGATCGCGCGCAATGCCAGGTCGCAGGTTTGCGTGCCGGCCAACATGCCGGCCGCGGCGATGGCGCAGCCTCAGACCAGCTGAATGCGCAGCAGAGCGGTCCGATGCCGGCCCCGAAATGGTCCAGCCGCTCGTCGCCCGCCACAAGCGCCGAGCGGCCCTGTCCCACGATCCCGCGGATCATCGCCGTCCTGCTCCCGGTCTGCGAGGAACTCCGCTCGAGGCTGTATCTCTTCATGTTCATTGGTGTTCATGAATGACTGCGTGGAAATTCAGTGAGAAATGTTAACGGCTGGGTCAGCGACGGCCCGATCGTGCGAGATCCGCCCATCGATCAGTTCCACCAGTCGGTCGCAGCGCTTGGCCAGCCGCGAATCGTGGGTGACGATGACGAACGAGGTGCCGCGCTCGGCATGCATGCGGCGCAGCAGCACAAACACTTCGTCCGAGGACGCGGTGTCGAGATTGCCGGTCGGCTCGTCGGCCAGCACCAATGGGGGATCCATCACCAGCGCCCGTGCGATCGCGACCCGCTGCTGCATGCCGCCGGACAACTCCGAAGGCCGCTTGGCCATTGCATCGACCAGGCCCACGGCAGCCAGCAGCTCGCGCGCCCGTTCGCGCTGGACGGAACTGACCCGGCCTTCGCTGAGAAGCGCCGGCAGCGTCACGTTCTCCAGCGCCGAAAACGCCGGCAACAGGTGGTGGAACTGGAACACAAAGCCCAGTGTGTTGCGCCGGCGCAGTGTCAGGGCCGAATCGTCGAGGTGCTGCACCGCTTCGCCCTGCAGCAGGTAGCTGCCGGAGGTCATCCGCTCCAGCAGACCGACGATGTTGAGCAGCGTGCTCTTGCCGGAACCCGATGGGCCCATCAGCGCAATAAACTCGCCGCGCAGGACGCGCAGGACGCGCAGGGCGACGCCATGCAAGACCTCGGCCTCGCTCGGCAAGCCGATGTTGTAGCTCTTGTGAACGTCGGCCAGCTCGATCAGCGCGGCTCTCGGATCGGTGGCGGCCATGGCTAGATCCTCATCGCCTGCGCCGGGTCCAGCGCCGCGGCCCGGCGCGCAGGCGCAATCGCCGCCAGCACTCCGCACACCGTCGACAGCAGCGCCACTTGCAACGCGGTCTTCACCGGCAGGGTGATGGCGAACAGCGGCAGACCGTCGGCGCCGCGCACCAGGGACGTGAACAGCCAGATCAGCAGCACGGCCAGCACCACGCCCAGCACCGAACCGGCCGCGCCCACCACCGCGCCTTGCACCAGAAACACCCTCAGGATCTGTCCCCGCGTGGCGCCCATTGCGCGCAGGATACCGATTTCGCGTTGCTTCTGCACGACCGACACCACCAGCACACTAGCGATCCCTAGCACCACAACGACCAGCACCACGCCGCGAATCACCGCCGTGCTGACCGATTGGGCGTTGAGCGCCGACACCAGCTGGGAGTTGTTCTCCTGCCAACTCTCCACCTTGAACGGGAATTCCGCCCGCAGCGCCTTGGACGTGGCCTCGGCGGCCCACACGTCGCGCACCTGCAAGTCGAGTTCCGTGGCGCCGCCCGGCAACCCGAGCAGGTTCTGGGCCGCGCGCAGCGGCACGATGACGGTGCGGCGGTTCAGGTCCTTCACGCCCAGGTCGACCAGCGCCGTGACGCGGACCGAGTCGCTCACATTACCGGTGTTGACCGTCAGGCGGTCGCCGATCCGCACGCCCAGGTCGCTGGCAAGTTCGCGGCCGATGATGGCCTCGCCGGGCTCCAGCCGCGCGGTGCCGCTCACCACCTTGCTGCGCAGGCCGACGATGCGGTCGTAGCGATCCAGCTCGACGCCCAGCAGCGCGATCGCCTGCGTGGCTTCGCCGCGCAGCGCCAGGCCAGCACCGGAGACCATCGGCGACACCGACGCGATCCCGGGCCGCTGCTCCACCAGCGGAAGCAGGGCCTGCCAGTTCGCCACCGACCGCAGCCGCTGGGCGCGCGGCTGGGTTTCTGTCAGCATCGTCGCGCCGGGCGTCGGCGGCCGCGCCGCGGCGACCACGTCGTCGAGGGCGCGCAAGGTGATGTGGGCTTGCGAACCCAGGGTTTTTGCCACCGTGTTGGATTGCAGCCCGGTGATCAGCGCCGAGATATAGGCGATGACTGCGACACCCGCGGCCACGCCGACGATGATCAATACGGTCTGCATCCGCCCTTCGCGCAGGAAGCGCCAGGCCACCTGGAACTCGAAGCCGAACCAGGGGAACATGCTGCCGATCAGCGCGCCACTGCGTTGGTCAACGCCGACGCAGCGTCTGCGCGGCTGGCAGCGGGTGCGGCCGAACCGGGCTTCCAGGCCACGGCCCGTGGACGCACCCGACCGCCGTCCTGGAGTTGGCCGCCCAGCAGCACAGCCTCGCCTTCACGGATGCCGTCCAGCACCTCCACTGCATCGAGTGTCCGCAGGCCCAGCCGGACCTGGCGCGCCTGTGCCCTCCCGTCCTGCGCCACCAGCACGCTTCCATCCCCGGCCGAGACGCTGTCGCGCAGCGCGCGCAAGGGCAGCACCAGAGCCCGCTCCCGTTGCCCCGTCGCGACCTCGACCGACAGCGTCATGTCTTCGCGCAGGAAGGCAGGACCTTCGCTGATCAGCGCAAGCTTCACTTCAATCGCACCGCGCTGGGCATCGACCGCCGGCGCAATCGATAGCACCCGTGCTGCGAACGGCTGGCCGGCAAAGGCATCCGCGACCACCATGGCTTTCTGGCCGGGTTGCAGCTGGTCGAGGAAGCGCTCGTCCACCTGCGCCACCAGCTGAGTCGGCCCCGCCAGTGCCAGGCTCATGAGCGCAACGCCGGGCTGCACAATCTGGCCGGGCTCCACGTTGCGGGTGAGGACCCGCGCGTCGGTGGGCGCCAGCACCGCCGCCTGCGACAGTCGCTCTTGGGCCGCCCAAGTCGCCGCGTGGGCCTGGGTTAACTGCGCCTGTGCCTGCGCGATGTCGGTTCCGCTGTCTTCGTTGGCACGGGTCTGGGCCGCAGCGCCGGTTTGCTGCGCTCGCGCCACCTCCACCGCGCGCCGCGCCTCGTCCAGCCTGGCCGCGCTCAGGAAGCCCTGGGTCACAAGCTGCTGCGTGCGCTCAAGGTCGGCCTCGGCGGCACGGACCGTCGCCTGGGCCTGGAGCAAAGCAGCGTTCGCAGCAGTCCGGCCGGTGCTGCGCAGGCCGGCCAGTCTGGCTTCGGCCAAGCGCTCGGCGGCGCGCACCTGGGCCGCCGCCGCCTGCAGTTCCGCGGTTTCCAGCTGCACCAGCACGTCGCCCCGGTGCACCTGCGCGCCCTCTCGCGCGCTCACCCTGGCAACGCGGCCGGTCAGCGTGGCGCCGATGCTTACCCGCGACAAGGTCGCCACCCGGGCCGAGAACTGAAGGGTGCGCACCAGCGGTGCCGGCTCCACGGTGAACGCGTCAACCTCAGGGGGCCGCAGCATCAAGACAGCCACGACTGCGACGGCAACCAGCACGGCCGCGCCGGCCCCCCAGAGCCAGTGGCGTTTCAACATGAAAGCTCCCTGGCGGTCATGCGGGTTCTGCCTTCAGGTCTCGAACAAACCGGAAGCCGCCTGCGGCGGCGTCACGCCGAGGTGGCGGTAGGCGGCCAGCGTCGCGATCCGGCCCCGCGGCGTGCGCTGCAGAAAGCCCTGCTGGATCAGGTACGGTTCGATCACGTCTTCGATGGTGTCGCGCTCTTCGCCGATGCTGGCCGCGATGTTGTCCAGGCCGACCGGACCGCCGTCGAACCGGTGAATCACCGCCTCCAGCAGCTTGCGGTCCATGTCGTCGAAGCCTTGCGCATCCACGTCGAGCATGGCGAGCGCCTTGTTCGCAATGTCCAGCGTGATGATGCCGGTGCCCTTCACGTCGGCATAGTCGCGCACCCGGCGCAGCAGCCGATTGGCAATCCGGGGCGTGCCGCGGGACCGCTGGGCGATTTCGCGCCCGCCCTGTTCGTCCATCGGCGCATTGAGCAGGCCAGCGCTGCGCCTGACGATGCGCGCCAGTTCTTCCGGCGTGTAGAACTCCAGCCGCGCCACAATGCCGAAGCGGTCGCGCAGCGGATTGGTCAACATGCCGGCGCGGGTTGTGGCGCCGACCAGCGTGAACGGCTGAAGGTCCAGCTTGATCGAGCGGGCCGCCGGGCCTTCGCCGATCATGATGTCGATCTGGTAGTCCTCGAGCGCAGGATAAAGAATCTCCTCCACGACCGGCGATAGCCGGTGGATTTCGTCGATGAAGAGCACATCGTTCTTTTCCAGGTTGGTCAGCAGCGCCGCCAGGTCCTTGGGTTTTTCCAGCACCGGCCCGGAGGTCTGGCGCAGATTGACGCCCAGCTCGTGGGCGATGATGTGCGACAGCGTCGTCTTGCCCAGCCCTGGCGGCCCGAACAGCAGCACATGGTCGAGCGCCTCGCCGCGCTTGCGGGCGGCGCCGATGAAAATCTCGAGCTGCTCGCGCGTCTTGGCCTGTCCGACGTAGTCGTCGAACAGCTTGGGACGCAGCGCCCGCTCGATTGCTTCTTCGTTCGGTGAAGCCGGCGCGGCGGAGACCACCCGCCTGGACGGCGGCATCTCGAAGTCGTCGGTCTGGATCGTCATCTGGCCTTGCTACCTGGCGAGCGCCTTCAACGCCAGCTTGATGCCGTCGCTGACGCCAACGTCCTTCGGCAGCAACTTGACCGAGGCCGACGCCTCCTTGTCGCTGTAGCCGAGCGCGACCAGCGCCTGCAGGATGTCGGCCTGCGCATCGCTGGTGGCGCCCAGGCTGCCGGCGCCGATGTCCGCGCCCAGCTTGCCCTTCAACTCCAGCAGCAGGCGCTCAGCGGTTTTCTTGCCGATGCCCGGCACCTTGACCAGCCGGCCGGCGTCCTGCGCCGTGACCGCCTGCGCAATGTCGCCGACGCTCATTCCGCTGAGCACCGACAGCGCCGTGCGCGGACCGACTCCCGAGATCTTGATCAGCTGCCGGAACGCCTCGCGTTCGCTGGCAGAGCCGAAGCCGTAAAGAATCTGGGCGTCCTCGCGCACCACGAAATGCGTTAGCAGCGAAACCTTCTCGCCCGGGGCCGGCAAATTGTAGAACGTGCTCATCGGAACGTGGACCTCATAGCCGACGCCGTTGCAGTCCACCAGCAGTTGCGGCGGGTTCTTGTCCGCCAGCGTTCCGTTCAGCCTGCCGATCATCTGGAGCCTGGTTTGTTGCCTATCATGGGGGTCTCTCCCCCGGAATTATCAGCTTGATTCTCAGACACACTTTTTCGCCGCCGAACAACGCGCGGCTGGCACGCCTTTGCGGTTCCATGGACGAACACCTGCGCACCATCGAAGCGGCGCTGCAGGTGAACATCGCCCACCGGCACGAACAGTTCAAGGTCGATGGGCCCAAGGCCAAGGCACAGCGCGCGCTGGAGGTGCTGCAAGCCCTGTACGAAATCGCCGTGCGCCCGATTGCCGCCGATCAGCTGCAGCTCATGCTGGCCGGCGACGGCGCGATGCGTGAGGACGAAAACGGCGCCATGACCCTGCAGACCCGGCGCAGCGACCTGAAGGCGCGTACGCCCAACCAGAGCGTCTACCTTGAAAACATCGCGACGCACGACATCACATTCGGCATCGGGCCGGCCGGCACCGGCAAGACCTACCTGGCCGTCGCCTGCGCGGTCGATGCCCTGGAGCGCAGCGCGGTTCAACGCATCGTGCTGACGCGGCCGGCGGTCGAGGCCGGCGAGAAGCTCGGCTTCCTGCCCGGGGATTTGAGCCAGAAGGTCGATCCCTACCTGCGGCCGCTGTACGACGCGTTGTACGAACTGATGGGATTCGACAAGGTCGTCAAGGCCTTCGAGCGGTCGGCGCTGGAAATCGCGCCGCTGGCCTTCATGCGCGGCCGCACGCTGAACAACGCTTTCGTGATCCTCGACGAGGCGCAGAACACGACGCCCGAGCAGATGAAGATGTTCCTCACCCGAATCGGTTTCGGCGCCAAGGCGGTCGTGACCGGCGACATCAGCCAGATCGACCTGCCCAAGGGCCAGCTCTCCGGGCTGGTCGAAGCCGAGTACATCCTCAAGCGCGTGAAGGGCATTGCGCATACCCGCTTCACCAGCGCCGACGTGGTGCGGCATCCGCTGGTGGCGCGCATCGTCGACGCTTACGACGCCGCCCGCAAGCGGGAAGCGAAGTAGCGCCTGTGTGTTCGCGCTGAATCCAGGCCTGCGACCGATATGACCCCTGACCTGGACCTCGAGCTCCAGTTTTCGGCGTTTGCGGGCAGCGCCGCCCACCGGGCCGTGCTGCGCCGCCCGACGGTGGCCCGCTGGATCGCACATGCGCTCGCCGCGCCCGGCGAGATCGCCGTGCGGATCGTCGGCGAGGCCGAGGGCCGGACGCTGAACCTGCAGTACCGGGGCAGGAACTATGCGACCAACGTCCTGACGTTCGACTACGCCGCCCAGCCGAGGGTGATGGCCGACCTGGTGCTATGCGGACCGGTGATCGAGCGCGAGGCCCGCGAGCAGGGCAAGACCTTGCAGGCGCACTACGCCCACCTGCTGGTGCACGGCACGCTGCATGCCCAGGGCTACGACCACGAAACCGGTGAAAGCGACGCGCTCGAGATGGAGACGCTGGAGATCCTGCTGCTGGCCGGACTCGGTTTCGACAATCCTTACTGAGCCGGATCAGTTGACGCGCAGCGGGATCGTGACAGGTCCATCGTTGACCAGGTGCACCTGCATGTCGGCGCCGAATTCGCCGGTCGCCACGGCGGGATGGGCCTGGCGGGCTGCGGCCACGAAGTAGTCGTAGAGACGGCGGCCTTGTTCCGGCGGCGCGGCGCCGGTGAAACTGGGCCGGTTGCCGCCGGACGCATCGGCCGCCAGGGTGAACTGGCTGACCAGCAGCAGGCCGCCCTCCACGTCCTGAACGCTGCGGTTCATCTTGCCGGCCTCGTCGCCGAAAATGCGAAGTTTGAGCAGCTTGGCCAGCAGCTTGTCGGCCTGCAGCGGGCCGTCAGCGAGTTCGGCGCAAACCAGGACCAGCAGGCCGCACCCAATCGCTCCGATGGTCACGCCCGCGACTTCCACGCTTGCCTGGCTCACACGCTGGACGACGCTGATCAAATCAGGTCCTCTTCGTCCTCGAAATGCGCTTCGACATCGTTGGGCAGCAACTGGATGGTCGCGCGAAGTCCCGGGACCGCACTCATCAGCGCCTGTTCCACGGACGCCCGAACGGCGGCCGCACGACGCAGGGTCCAGTCGGACGGCATGTGCATGTGCAGGTCGATGAAGCGTCGCTGGCCCGAGCGCCGGCTGGAAATGTGGTCGAAGCGGATAGTGGGGTGGCGGAAGCCCGCAAGCGTCTCTTCAACCTTCGCCAGCACCTCGGACTCCAGCGCTTCGTCCATCAGGCCCTGGGATGACTTCCACATCAGGGCCGCGCCTTCGCGCAGGATGTTCAACGCGACCCCGATGGCGACTGCCGCATCCAGCCACTGCCAATGCGAGAAGGCGACCAAACCCACGCCGACCACCACGCCGACAGAGGTCCAGACATCGGTGATCAGATGGCGTGCGCCGCCCTCCAGCGCAATGGAACGGTGCAGGCGCGACGACTGCAGCATCGCCCAGGCCAGCGCCCCGTTGAGTGCTGAGCTGATCACCGACAGCGCCAGGCCAAGGCCGAGCTGGTCGAGGGCCTGTGGGTGAAACAGCCGCTGCACGGCCGCCCAGATGATCCCGACCGCCGCCACGATGATGAGAAGGCCTTCGAAGCCGGAGGAAAAATATTCCGCCTTGTGGTGGCCATACGGGTGATCGGCGTCCGCTGGCCTGCGCGCGATCGTGACCATGACCAGGCCGAACCCGGCACTCGCCAGGTTGACGAAAGATTCCATGGCATCCGACAGCAGGCCGACGGAGTCGGTGATCCACCAGGCGAGCCCCTTCATGCCGATGGTCACAACGGCAACGACGATGGAGGCGCGCATGAGCGCCTGAGGCGGCAATTTCCCGGCGACGGAGAGAGAGAGCATCACTGCATTGTGCAAGCAAGCCCGCCACCTGCTCGCGGCGTACGGCAAAGGCAGCCTGTCAAATCAGGGTGACCCGCGCGAACTTGCGCTTGCCAACCTGCACGACGTAAGTGCCGGGATCGAGCTTCAGGCCCTTGTCGCTGACCACCGAAGAATCGACCCGGACGCCGCCGCCATCGATCAACCGGCCGGCTTCCGACGTCGATGGCGCCAGCCCTGCCTGCTTGAGCAAGGCGGCGATACCCAAGGGCCCGCCGGCGAGTCGGACGTCCGGAATGTCGTCCGGCACGCCGCCCTTGCTGCGATTGTTGAAGTCCAGCTCGGCGCCATCGGCGGCCTGCGCGCTGTGAAAGCGGGTGGTGATCTCCCGGGCCAGCATCACCTTGGCCTGCTTGGGATTGCGGCCAGTCTCGACCTCGCGTTTCAGCGCCGCGATCTCCGCCTCGCTGCGGAAGCTCAGCAACGTGAACCAGCGCCACATCAGGTCGTCCGAGATCGAGAGCACCTTGGCGAACATGGTGTTGGGACTCTCGCTGATGCCGATGTAGTTGTTTTTGCTCTTGGACATTTTCTCGACGCCGTCGAGCCCTTCGAGCAACGGCATGGTCAGGATGCACTGCGGTTCCTGTCCGTATTCCTGTTGCAGGTGCCTGCCCATCAGCAGGTTGAACTTCTGGTCCGTGCCGCCGAGTTCCAGGTCGCTCCTCAGCGCCACCGAGTCGTAACCCTGCATCAGGGGGTAAAGGAATTCATGGACAGAAATCGACTGGCCCGCCTTGAAGCGCTTGTTGAAATCGTCGCGTTCCATCATCCGGGCCACGGTGTACCTGGCCGCCAGCTCGATCAAACCGCGCGCGCCTAGCGGGTCGCTCCACTCGCTGTTGTAGCGGATCTCGGTCTTTTCCGGGTCCAGCACCAGGCTGGCCTGCCGGTAATAAGTCTCCGCGTTGACCTTGATCTGCTCGGGCGTGAGCGGCGGGCGGGTGGTATTGCGGCCGGAGGGGTCACCGATCATGGAGGTGAAATCGCCGATCAGGAAAATCACGGTATGGCCGAGGTCCTGGAGCTGCCGCATCTTGTTGAGCACGACCGTGTGGCCAACATGAATGTCCGGGGCAGTCGGGTCAAGCCCGAGCTTGACCCGCAACGGCACCCCGGTAGCCGCTGACCTTGCCAGCTTGTAGGTCCATTCCTCCAAGGGCAGCAGCTCATCCACCCCCCTCAATGACACAGCCAAGGCCTCCCTGACGGCATCGGTGACGGGGTGTTTTTTTGTAACAGAAGCTTGATTCATAAGGGATTTTTTGGTTTTCCAGCATCCGGCGATGGCATACTCCGGCACCCCATCCGCTCGTGTGGATTCTAAAGGCGAGAAAATTCACGAAGTGGTGCAGGGAGTTGTAAGCGTAAGGAACTGTCCTGCCCTGATGTAGGACTAATCCGACCAGTCTGTTGAAGGATTTCCAGTTTTGAACCATGGTTTTATGGCCGCCGGCGAAAAGTTGCTGGACCGCGCGGCTCACGCGCTCGCACACCATCCAAAGCATGTCACCGCCTTCATCGCCGCCTTGCTGCTTGGCGGCGGCGGCGGGGCTTTTGCCGTGGCGTCACTGGGGCCGGATCCCTCCGCGCTGCCGGTCCATCAGGTCCTGGAAGCCATCCAGCCGGTGGCAGTGGCTGACCAGGGCGACTTGCAAGACCTGCACAGCCTGAAACTGTTCCGCTCCGAGGTGACGCGCTCCACCGATACGGTCGAAGCGCTGCTGGCGCGGCTGGGGGTGGACGATCCCGCCGCCGCGAACTTCCTGCACCGCGAGCCCGGCTTCCGCACGGTGGTGGTCGGACAGGCCGGCCGCACCGTCACTGTCGAAGCCAATGACCGGCACGGACTGGACAAGCTCACGGTCCGCTGGGCGCCTACGGACGACGGCAGCTTCCGGCGCCTGGTGATCGAACGTACTGCCAGGGACCAGTTTGCTTCCCGCATCGAAAGCGCTGCCCTGACCGCGTCCGCGCGCCTTGCCAGTGGCGCCATCCGGACCTCCCTGTTCGCGGCCGCCGATGAGGCGCGGGTGCCTGAGGTGGTGGCCACCCAGCTGGCCGACATTTTTTCCTCGGAAATCGACTTTCACCACGCGCTGCGCAGGAACGACCGCTTCAACATCGTCTACGAAGCGCTCGAAGCCGACGGCGAGCCCCTTCGCACCGGCCGCATCCTGTCCGCCGAATTCGTCAACAGAGGCAAGGTCCACCAGGCCATGTGGTTCGAGCAGGCGGGCCAGAAGGGCGGCTACTACACGCTGGATGGCCAGAGCCTGCAGCATTCCTATCTGGCATCTCCGATGGAGTTCTCCCGCGTCACCAGTGGATTCGCGATGCGCTTCCACCCCATCCTGCAGGAGTGGAAAGCCCACCTGGGCGTCGACTACGGCGCTCCTGCCGGCACCCCGGTGAGGACGGTGGGCGACGGCGTCGTCGAGTTCGCCGGGGTCCAGAACGGTTTCGGCAACGTCGTGATCGTTCAGCACGGCAGCAGCGCCGAGACGGTGTATGCGCATTTGAGCCGCATCAACGTCCGGCCAGGCGAGAAGCTGGTCCAGGGCCAGAACATCGGTGCTGTCGGGGCGACAGGCTGGGCCACCGGGCCGCACCTGCATTTCGAGTTCCGCGTCAATGGCATCCACCAGGACCCGGTGCTGGCTGCCCGTGACAGTGGCGCCGTACCGGTCGCCGCGGTTGCCCGGCCGGCTTTCGACCGCATGGCGCGCGCAATGCGCAACCAGCTGGCGGCAGCGGCCTCTTCGACCTTCGCCAGCGCGCAGTAAACGCCAGCCGCCGCCGGGCTACCATCGGCGCATGCCCGACTTTTACATCGGCCTCATGTCCGGCACGTCGCTTGATGGCGTGGATGGCGTGCTGGCCGACTTCGCGTCGGCCACCCCGCTGGTGATCGAGCACGTGTGCAGGCCTTTCCCGGCCGCCTTGCGCAGCGAGTTGATGGCCCTCAATACCAGCGGCGACGCCGAACTGCATCGCGCCGCGCTGGCTGGCAACGCCTTGGTCCAGATCTATTCGCAGGTGGTGCGCGACCTGCTTGCGAGCGCGCGAGTGCCCGCCTCCGCAGTCGTTGCCATCGGCGCCCATGGCCAGACCGTGCGCCACCGTCCGCAGGAGTTCGACGCAACTGGCTACACCATCCAGCTCAACCAGCCGGCCCTGCTGGCCGAGTTGACCGGGATCGATGTGGTGGCCGACTTTCGCAGCCGCGACGTCGCGGCAGGCGGCCAGGGCGCACCCCTCGCGCCGTATTTCCACCAGTGCCTGTTCGCACAGCCGGGCCAGACCATCGGCGTCCTCAACATCGGCGGTATATCCAATATCACCCTGCTGCGCGCCGACGGCTCGATGCTGGGCTTCGACTGCGGCCCGGGAAACGCACTGATGGACGCCTGGTGCCAGCAGCACACGGGCCACGCCTACGACAGCGAAGGGGAGTGGGCCGCTGGCGGCGCCGTGCTCGACCCGCTACTCGAGCGGCTGCGTCTGGAGCCGTATTTCGCCCGCAGCGCTCCCAAAAGCACGGGCCGCGACCTGTTCAATCGCCGCTGGCTGGATCGCCACCTCGCTGGTTTATCCTCGGCGCAGCCGCGGGACATTCAGGCAACCCTCACCGAACTCACGGCCAGCACCTGCGCCAGCGACGTGCTGCGCCACGAACCCCGACTCAAGCGGCTGATCGTCTGCGGCGGTGGTGCGCTCAACACCCACCTCATGACGCGCTTGAGGACGCAGCTGCCCGGGATCGACGTCGAATCCAGCGCGCAGTCCGGCTTGCCGCCGCTGCAGGTGGAAGCCACGGCCTTTGCCTGGCTCGCCCGCAAGACCGTTCGCCGCGAAAAACTCCAGCTGCAAAGCACAACGGGCGCCAGAGGCGCCCGTGTATTGGGGTGTATCTATCCGGCTTGACCGGACGCTGTGTGCTAGCTGGAGAAGCTGGAACCGCAGCCGCATGTGCTGGTCGCGTTTGGGTTCTTGATCACGAACTGAGCGCCCTGCAGGTCTTCCTTGTAGTCGATTTCTGCACCCACCAGATACTGGTAGCTCATTGCGTCGATCAGCAGCGAGACGCCATTCTTGCTCATGACGGTATCGTCTTCGTTGGTGATTTCGTCGAAGGTGAAGCCGTACTGGAAGCCGGAACAACCACCGCCCTGAACAAACACGCGCAGCTTCAGTTCGGGATTGCCTTCTTCGGCGATCAGGTCGGCTACCTTGGCGGCCGCGCTGTCCGTAAAGACCAGCGGACCATCGGGCATGGGCGGCATTTCAGCCTGCACGTTTTCGGCAACTGCACTCATGGGGTGGGACTCCGGGTGACTACTGCCCCAAATACTACGCTAAATTGCTCGGGTATCAGGCCAGCAATTGCTTTGCCGCCAGCTTGAGTAGGGGCTTTTCATCGCCATCGAGGAGGGGTTTGAGCGTTCCGGAGATGACGGCGCCCTGGTGCATTTCAAGCGCCTTGTAGGAAACATCGCCCTCGATCCGGGCTCGCGGCTGCAATTCGAGGAGTTCGCGGGCGTTGACCGGCCCCTTGACGGTGCCGTTGATGATCACGTGGTCGGCATCGATCGCGCCCTGGACCACGGCTTCCTCGGAGATCACCAGGATGCTGGGCTGGTCGGGATTGGCGCGCAGGTCGCCAATGACTTCGCCATCGACCCGCAAGCCCTCGGTGAACCGGAGGTTGCCCTCGATCCGGCTGCCCTGTGCAATCAGGCTCTTGATCGGCGGTTGTGCGTTCTTGCCAAACATGGATGACTCCTCGACGTTTCCGGACTCATAACTTGATGCTTTGCACTGCCCGGGTGGCGGAACCTTCAAGCAGCCGCGCTGAAACGTTTTTTACCACGGCTTGGGGCGGGAGGTCGACCAGGCCCTCGATCCGGCGGTATTGCCGAAATTGCAAGGCCTGGGCGCCCCCCGGCAAATCCGTCATCCAGGGCTTGCCATCCAGCGTGCCGGACATGCTCATCAGAAGCTTTCCCCGGAATTCCGGGGCGTTCTTCTGGGGCTGGATCACCATCACCTGCCACTTCAATTGCGTCCCTGCAAGCACCTCGGCCTGGAGGGCGCGGATTGCCACGCCCTCCGCGGCCGTGGCCGGGATCAGCTTCTGGAAAAAGCCCAGGTCATCCCGCAAGGCGCGATTCTCGGCTTCAAGCACCTTGATCTGCGCCGTCAGGCGCTCCTTGGTCGAGGTTTCGGTGGTGATCAGGCTGGCCGAAGTGTTGAGCACCGACTGCGCCTTGTCGCGTTCCTCGCGCAGCCTGGCGGTGCCTTCGCGCAATCGCGTCAGCTCTTCCCTGGCGCCGGTGTCGAGGCCGGCGAAGCTCTTGCCAAGGTCGAAGGTCCAGAGCGCGATCGCCGCATAGAAGACGGTCATGATGGCGATGCCGGCCCACCGGATCCAGGGGCGATGGCTGCGGATGGACATCCGGGGAGCGCTGATCGTCAGGCGACGGCGCAGGAGCTTGAAACGCATGAACTGGAATCCTGCCTCAAACGACAAAGCCGCAACAAGCGAACTTGTGCGGCTTTGTATCAGGGAACGGAAGCAGGTTAGCGCTTGCTGAACTGCTTGCGGCGGCGAGCGGAGTGCAGGCCGACCTTTTTACGTTCCACTTCGCGCGCGTCACGCGTGACGAAGCCCGCTTGCGACAGCGCGGGCTTGAGTGCCGCGTCGTAGTCGATCAGGGCGCGGGTGATGCCGTGCCGCGTTGCGCCAGCCTGGCCGGATTCGCCGCCGCCGTGCACGTTGACCTTGATGTCGAAGGTTTCGACATGGTTGGTCAGGAACAGGGGTTGCTTGACGATCATGATCGACGTCTGGCGACCGAAGAAGGCCTCGATGTCCTTGTCGTTGATCGTGATCTTGCCGGTGCCCTTTTTCATGAACACGCGGGCCACGCTGGATTTGCGGCGGCCGGTTCCGTTGTTCCAATCACCGATCATGTTCTCGCTCCCATCTGGGCATCAGGCAGTTCCAGCACCTTGGGCTGCTGGGCGGTGTGGGGATGCTCGGCACCTCCGTAGACCTTGAGTTTCTTGATCATGGCGTAGCCGAGCGGGCCCTTTGGCAGCATGCCCTTGACGGCTTTTTCCAGCGCGCGGCCGGGGTGCTTGGCTTGCATGTCGCGAAAGTTGGTGGCCGTGATGCCGCCCGGATAACCAGAGTGACGGTAATACACCTTGTCCTGGTTCTTCGTGCCCGTCACGCGGATCTGGGCAGCATTAATGATGACGATGAAGTCACCGGTATCGACGTGAGGCGTGTAAATGGCCTTGTGTTTGCCGCGCAAACGGAGAGCAACTTCGCTGGCTACTCGTCCGAGGACCTTGTCGGTCGCGTCAATCACAAACCACTCGTGCACCACGTCAGCGGGTTTCGCGCTGAACGTTTTCATGAGTTATCTTTCGAAGCGGTTTGGCGGGCCCTGCGCGAGCCCGCGAGCGGTGTCCCTTTTCCACGGTCGGCGTTCCTCTGGCGGGAATCTCTTAGGTGGGATAACCGGGCTGAAAGCGTTTTTGAAGCGCGGTCGTTCCGATGTTCTGCCGCGGGGCCACAAAGCGCTGCAGAGCCCATGATTATACGAAGAATCAGGGATACGGTGCAAGGCCCGGCCGTGAGGGGTCATGGTGCAGTTTGAAACGGGGTTTGTAACGTGAAGGAAACCACACGAAAGGCGAGGGATGTCGTCCTACGGCACCTCGGGCGCGTTTTCTTGTTGCGATCGATAAA
>JANXVP010000269.1 GCA_025351615.1 Ramlibacter sp.
TATTTTTACTTGTGAGCAGAGCTTGAATTTATTTCAGTTCTATTTAATAGTCAACCTGTCCGGACCTGCTAGACCTTGGCGTCACGGCAGTGCCGCAACGCTCCCGCATCAGGCGCCGTCTGCTTCCAGGCTCGCCCGGTACAGCCGCTCGTACTCCGCTGCCGCCCGCTCCCAGGTGTGCGCCTGCGCGAATGCGCGCCCGTTCGCGGCCAGGCGCTGCTGCAGCGCCGGGTTGGCCAGCAAGCGCTGCAGGGTCCCGACCAGTTCCTTCGCGTCCTGCGGATCGGTCAGCAAGAGTGCATCCTTGCCGTCCCTCAGCAGGGTTGAGATCCCGCATTGCGCCGGGCCGCTGACAACCACCGGCAGGCCGTGCGCCAGCCCTTCCAGCACCACCATCGCGAAGGTGTCGTCGAGTGTCGGATGCACCAGCACGTCGGCGGCGCGGTAGGCCTGCGCCACAACGTTCAGCGCCCCCAGAAAATGCACCCGGTCTCCGACCCCCAGCGCAGCGGCCAGGTCCCGGAACCGCTGGGCCTGGCCGGCGTGCCCGACCACAGCCAGGTGCACGTCCGGCGGCAGCGTGACCAGCGCCGCCAGCAGGGTCGTGAGGCCCTTGCGGGCGTAATCGTTGGCCACGAACAGCAGCAGGCGGCGTTGCGTGGGCAGCCGCAGGGCTTGGCGGGCCTCCACGCGGCTCCACCCGGGTTGCGGCAGAGTCACCCCAGGCGTGACGACAGACATCGCATTTGCTGCGTGCGGATAGGTGCCCAGCGCCTGCGCCTGCAGGCTGGAGGACGTCAGCACCACTTGGCGTCCCGGACGGGAGCTGAAGCGCGCCGATTCCAGCCACAGGTAAATCAGCAGGCGCGGACTGGTCGCGATCTTCAGCCAGCGCAAGGTCCGGCGCCAGCCGGTCCGTCCGGCCAGCAGGTTGTGCCGCACCGGCATCACGTGGATGGTCTGCACCCGGCCATGCCAGGTGTTTTCATGCGAATGGACGACGTCGAAACCGCGCCGCGTCGCCAGCCACGTCGCGGCGGCGTACCAGAGCTGGTTGAGCCAGCGCGGCTTGCGCAGCGGGCTGGTGACCCGGTGGTAGTGGACGCCAGGCCACTGGTGGTCGATCTTCTGCGCGAAGACGTGGATCTCATGGCGCGCTGCGAGCTGCTCCACCAGGCGCATCGAATAGCTCTCGGCGCCGCCGCCGCTGGCGCTGAACACCCGGTTGAGCACCGCCACCCGCAGCCGGGGAAGCTCGCCTGGGTCGTTCATGGCCGCTTCCGGTCCTCGTAGCCGGTTGCCACCTTGAGCCAGAACACGGGCAGAGACGTCGAGCGCAGGACCGGCACCCGAGGCAACTCGAACAGGCTGTCTGTCATGTGGGTGCGCGAGCGCACCGTGGTCGTCGCCGTGGCGTAGCCGGCGTCCAGCACCATCGTGGCGTGCTCGGGCCGGTGCAGGCCGTAGGGATAGCAGAAGTGCCGCACTTGCGCCTCGAGGCGCCGCTCGAGCTCGCGTTTGCAGCCGGCGATTTCATCACGCGCGACCGCTCCGTCCGCCTGCAGCAAGTCCACATGGTTGCGGGTATGCGCGCCGACTTCCTGCCCCCCACCGATCCAGGACCTCAATTGCGCCTCGTTCATCAGCGGCCTGGCCGGTATTCCCTTGGCATGGTCCCACACATTGGAGCCGCCGATCTGGCCACTGACGATGTAGCAAGTCGCGGAAAAGCCGTAGCGCTGCAGCACAGGCAGCGCATGCTGCAGGTTGTTGACGTAGCCGTCATCGAGCGTGATTCCCACCACCTTGCCGGTCTTGTCACCGCGCAGGTACGGCTCCAACGCGGTCATGGACAGGCCGCGGTAGCCCAGCGTCTCGAGCAGACCCATCTGGCGCGCGAAAGCGGCCGGCGCGACAACCAGGCTGCGGTACGGCACGCCGCGCGGCGGCGGCGTGTCGACCTGGTGGTAGGTGAGGATGGGGATCGGCTGGCGCATCGGCGGTTGGTCTGTCCCGCAGGGTGTCAGAGCAGCACAATGTCGTACTGCTCCTGGCCCATCGCGCTTTCGCTTTGCAGCGAGATGGCCTTGCCGATGAAGTCCGACAGTCCGGCCAGGTGTTGGCTTTCCTCGTCCAGGAACAGCTCCACCACGACGGGCGAGGCGACGATGCGGTATTCGCGCGGGTTGAACTGCCGGGCCTCGCGCAGGATCTCGCGCAGGATGTCGTAGCAGACGCTGCGCGCCGTCTTCACCGTTCCCTTGCCCTGGCAGGCTTCGCAGGGTTCGCACAAGATGTGCGCGAGCGACTCCCTGGTGCGCTTGCGCGTCATTTCCACCAGGCCGAGCTGCGAGAACCCGCCGGCCATGGTCTTGACCCGGTCGCGCGCCAGCTGCTTGCGGAATTCGGCCAGCACCGCCTCGCGGTGGTCCTCACGGCTCATGTCGATGAAGTCCACGATGATGATGCCGCCGAGATTGCGCAGCCGCAGCTGCCGCGCGATCGCCTGCGCCGCTTCCAGATTGGTCTTGAAGATGGTCTCGTCGAAGTTGCGGGCGCCCACGAAGCCGCCGGTGTTCACATCCACCGTGGTCAGCGCCTCGGTCTGGTCGACGATCAGGTAGCCGCCCGACTTAAGCTCGACCCGCCGCCCCAGCGCCTTGGCGATCTCCTCGTCGATGGAGAACAGGTCGAAGATCGGGCGCTCGCCCTTGTACAGCGCCAGCCGCTCGGCCGCCGAGGGCATGAACTCCTGCGCGAATGCCTGCAGCATCGCGAACTGCTCCTTCGAATCGAGGCGGATGGCCTGGGTCTCTTCGCTCACCAGGTCGCGCAGCACGCGCTGCAGCAGGTTGAGGTCCTGGTGCAGCAGCGAGGTCGCCGGCAGCCGCGTGGCGGCCTCTCTGATCCGGGCCCATGTCTTGCGCAGGTAAGCGACGTCGTCGGCCAGTTCGGTATCGCTCGCGTCCTCGCCGTTGGTGCGCAGGATGAAGCCGCCGCCCGCCTCGCCCACCAGTGCCTGCAGCCGGGCGCGCAAGGCGTCGCGCTGGGCGGCTGGAATTTTCTGGGAGACGCCGACATGGTCGTCCTGCGGCAGGAACACCAGCAGCCGGCCGGCAATGCTGATCTGGGTGGACAGCCGGGCGCCCTTGGTGCCGATCGGGTCCTTGATCACCTGCACCATCAGCGCCTGGCCCTCGAACACCTGCTTTTCGATCGGGACCTGCGGCTGGCTGTTGCGCACGAAGCCGGGCGGCTCGCCTTCCGGCTGCCGGTGCCAGACGTCCGCGACGTGCAGGAACGCGGCGCGCTCCAGCCCGATGTCGATGAAGGCCGATTGCATTCCGGGCAGCACCCGGGCCACCTTGCCCAGGTACACGTTGCTCACCAGTCCGCGCTCGAGCGTGCGCTCGACATGCAGCTCCTGCACCGCGCCGTTTTCGACGACCGCGACCCGCGTTTCCTGCGGCGACCAGTTGATCAGGATGTCCTGCTGCATGGGATAGGAAAGTCCTGGGCTAAATCCGGAGTCCGCACGCGCGCAGCAATTGCGCCGTTTCGTGCATGGGCAGTCCCATGATGCCAGAGTAGGAGCCGCTGAGCCGCGTGATGAAGGCGGCGGCGCGCCCCTGCACTGCATATGCGCCCGCCTTGCCCACTGGCTCGCCGGTCGCGGCATACGCGCGAACCTGCGCTGGCGTCATCGCCGCAAACGTGACCCGGGAATCGCTCAGCGCCTCCAGCCGCTTGCCGCGATGCGCGATCGCCACCGCTGTCAGCACACGGTGGGTCCGGCCGGCCAGCTCCCGCAACATGCGACGCGCATCGGCGTCGCCTTCCGGCTTGCCGTAGATCGCCCGGCCCAGGGCTACCGTGGTGTCGGAGCAGAGCACCGGCGCCGGCGGCAATCCGCGCCGCTGCAGGCGCGCCAGCGCCGCGTCGAGCTTCAGGGCCGTGACCCGTCGCACATAGCGCGCCGGCGCCTCGCCCGCAACGACGGCTTCGATCGCCTCCGTGTCCTCGCCCGCGTCTGGCAGCAGCAACTCGTACCTGACCCCAAGCTGCTCCAGCAACTCCCGCCGGCGCGGGCTCTGCGAGGCGAGATAGATGAAGGTCGTTTCACTCACGGTGGTACGGATGGTTGGCGTTGATCGACCAGGCGCGGTACAGCTGTTCGACAAGCAGCACGCGCACCATCGCGTGCGGCAGGGTCAGGTCGGACAGGCGGATGCGTTCATGGGCCGACTGCCGGAAGGTGGGATCAAGACCGTCGGGGCCGCCAATGACCAGCGCGACGTCGTCGCTCGCCAGTTGCCAGTCCCGCAGTTTGGCGGCGAGCGCGACGGTCGTCAGCGACGTGCCGCGCTCGTCGAGCGCAACGATGCGTGCGCCCCTGGGAATCGCCGCTTCGATGCGCTCCCGTTCGGCGGCGAAGATCGTCTCCAGCGTCTTCGAGCCGCGCGGCTCGGTCTTGACGGCCTTGAGTTCGACCTTCAGTTCCGGCGGAAAGCGCTTGGCGTAATCGTCCCACGCCGTCTGCGCCCAGTCGGGCACCCGCTGGCCGACGGCCACCACATACAGTTTCATTGGACCGCCGAGTGCAAGATTGCTGCCGCTGCGCTGCCGCCCCCGGGGGCCCTCGGGCCTTGGGGCGGCGCTGCGACGCTCATCGCTTGCGGCTGGGCGCCTTGCTCGCTGTCTTCTTCGCCGGCGACTTCCTGGCGGCGGGCTTGCCGACCACCTTCAAAGCCGGCTTGCTCGCTGTCCTGGCGGCAGGCCGGGCCGGGGTCTTGCCGGCTGGGCGGGCACGCGTCCGGCCGACCGTCGTACGTCCGGGCGCCTTCTTCGCCGGTGCCCTGGCCTCCTTGGCCTCGCGCTCGGCCGCTTTCACCGCCGTCTTGGCGGCACTGCTGCGGCGCAGTGAGGTCATGTCCGCAGCGGCCGCCTTCTTGCCTGACGCCCTGGCCGGCGACCTGGCAGGAGCCGGAGCCGACGCTTCGGCCGGTTTCGGCGCGCCGAACTTCAGGCGCACCGGCTTGTCGCCCCAGATCTCCTCGAGGTGGTAATACTGGCGAATCGCCGGCTGCATGATGTGGGCGACGGCGGCGCCGCAGTCCACGATGATCCACTCGCCGTTTTCCTCGCCCTCGGTCCGCGGTTTGGGAAAGCCGGCTTCGCGCACCGCGTCACGCACACTGGACGCCAGCGCCTTGGTCTGCCGGTTGGACGTGCCCGAAGCCACGATCACCCGCTCGAACAGTGGCGACAGATGCTCGGTGTTGAAAACCTGGATGTTCTGCGCCTTCACATCTTCCAGGCCGTCGACGATGGCCCGCTGAAGTTTTTGCGTATCTTTTTTTGCGGCGGCAGTGTCTTGGGTCATCAGTGGGATGGGTAAAGGTGATGCTTGTCAATATAACGCGCAACCGGCGCGGGAACCAGTTGCGAAATGTCCTCCCCCGCGGCGGCCCGGCGGCGGATTTCGGTCGAGCTCACCGGCATCGGCGGCAGTTCCACCGGCTCGCGCGGCCCCGGCGGCAACCTGGAGGGGTCAAAAATGGCGCCGGCGTTGACCGGCCTTGCCCGGGCAGCTATCGAAATAGTAGCAATCCGGGCGATCTCCCCGTTTTCCCGCCAGCTGTGAAGCGCTTCGGCCTGGTCGGCCCCGATGACCAGCAGCAGGACTGCGCCGGGAAACTCGCGCTGCAGCTCGCGTAGCGTGTCCACGGTGTAGGTCGGTCCGGCCCGCTGCAGTTCCCGGCCGTCCACGGTGGTGTGAGGGACCTCGGAAAAGGCCAGCCGGGCCATGGCGAGGCGGTCGGCTGCGGGCGACAAGTCGCGCGCCTTGTGCCAGGCCTGGCCGGTGGGAAAAACCCGCAGTTCGTCCAGTGCGAGTTGCTCCACTGCCGCCCGCGCCAGCGCCACATGGCCGACGTGGGGCGGGTCGAACGCGCCGCCGAACATGCCGATCCGCGCGGCCTTCAAAGCCAGTCCCGCCGGACGATGTAGTTTCTGACCAGGTCGTCTTCCGGGGAGCCGGGCGTGGGCGTTTGCCGGTAGGCCCAGCTCGCCAGGGGCGGCATCGACATCAGGATCGATTCGGTGCGGCCGCCAGACTGCAGGCCAAAATGCGTTCCGCGGTCCCACACCAGGTTGAATTCCACGTACCGGCCACGCCTGTACAACTGGAATTGGCGCTCGCGCTCGCCATGGGGCGTGTCCTTGCGCCGGGCGAGGATCGGCATGTAGGCGCCGGTGAACGCGTTGCCGACGGCCTGCATCATCGCGAAGCCGGCTTCGAATCCACCGTCTGAAAAGTCGTCGAAGAAGATGCCGCCGATGCCGCGCTGCTCGCCGCGGTGCTTCAGGCAGAAGTAATCGTCGCACCAGGTCTTGAAGCGCGGGTACTTGTCGGCGCCGAAGGGCTGCAGCGCATCGCGGCAGGCGCCGTGAAAGTGCACCGCGTCCGGTTCGAAGCCGTAATACGGTGTCAGGTCCATGCCGCCACCGAACCAGGACACAGGCTCGCCGTCTGCCGGCGTGGCGGTCAGCATGCGCACGTTCATGTGCACTGTCGGCGCATAGGGGTTGCGGGGGTGGAACACCAGCGAGACGCCGACGGCCTCGAACGGCGCGCCGGCCAGCCCCGGCCGGTGCTGCGTGGCCGACGCGGGCAGCCTGGGCCCCGTCACGTGGGAAAAGCCGCAGCCCGCCCGCTCGAAGACCGGGCCATCTTCCAGAATCATCGTGATGCCGTTGCCTTGCAGCGGTTCGCCCGGACTTTTCTGCCAGCCGTCGCCGAGGAAAGGCGTTCCATCGACGGCCGTGCAGGCGGCCGTGATGGTCTGCTGCAGCCCCAGCAGGTAGTCGCGCACTGCCTGCACTTGCTGCACGGCGCTCATCCGGGGTGGCGCAGGGCGCGGTGTCCGATGTCGCGACGGAACTGGGCGCCGTCGAAGCGGATCTGGTCGGCAACTTCATAGGCACGCTGCTGCGCGGCTTTGACCGAATCCGCCAGCGCGGTGACGCACAGCACCCGCCCGCCGGCGGTCAGCGCCACGCCGTCCCGTTGCACCGTGCCCGCATGGAACACCATCGCGTCCTCGGCTTCCTTCGGGATGCCACGGATCGCATCGCCCTTGCGCGGATCGGCCGGGTAGCCGTGGGCAGCCATCACCACGCCCAGCGCAGTGCGACGGTCCCACTGCAGTTCCACCTGGTCCAGCGCGCCGGCGGTAGCGGCCATCATCACGTCGAACAGATCGGATTTCAGCCGCATCAGGATCGGCTGCGTCTCCGGGTCGCCCAGGCGGCAGTTGAATTCAAGCGTCTTGAGCTGTCCCTGCGGGTCGATCATCAGGCCGGCGTAGAGGAAACCGGTGTAGGGAATGCCGTCGCTTTCCATGCCGCGGATGGCCGGCAGGATGACTTCGCGCATGGCACGCGCGTGGATCTCCGGCGTCACCACCGGCGCCGGCGAATAAGCGCCCATGCCGCCGGTGTTCGGTCCCTGGTCGCCGTCCAGCAGGCGCTTGTGGTCCTGGCTGGTCGCCAGCGCGGTGACGTTCCTGCCGTCGCACAGGACGATGAAGCTCGCCTCCTCGCCCTGCAGGAATTCCTCGATCACGACGCGGGCGCCAGCGTCGGTGTGGCTGACGCCCGGCGTGTTGGCGCCTAGCATCAAATCGATTGCCGCATGGGCCTCTTGCGCCGTCATGGCGACAACGACGCCTTTTCCGGCCGCCAGGCCATCGGCCTTGACCACGACTGGCGCGCCCTGGCGATCGACGTAGGCGTGCGCTGCGGACGGGTCGCTGAACGTGTCGTATTCCGCAGTGGGAATGCCGTGCCGCTTCATGAACGCCTTGGAAAAAGCCTTGGAGCTTTCCAGCTGCGCGGCTTCGCGCGTCGGGCCGAAGATGCGCAGCCCGTGGGCGCGGAATTCATCGACCACACCGGCAGCCAACGGCCCTTCGGGGCCGACCACGGTCAGCGCGACCTCCTCCTGCTGCGCCCACTTGCGCAGCGCGACGATGTCGGTCAGCGGGATGTTCTCCAGCCGCGCGTCCACGGCGGTGCCGGCATTGCCCGGCGCAACGTAGACGGCCTGCACCTTGGGCGACTGGGCCAGCTTCCAGGCCAGCGCGTGTTCCCGGCCGCCGCCGCCAATGACGAGAACCTTCATAGCGAAGCGTTGTGGAACACATCCTGCACGTCGTCCAGGTCTTCCAGCACGTCGAGCAGTTTCTGCATCCGGGATGCGTCCTCGCCGGTCAGCTCGATGGTGTTTTCGGGCCGCATCGTCACCTCGGCCAGGTCTGGCTTGAGGCCCGCGGCTTCGAGCGCGTTCTTGACGGTTTCGAAGTCGGCATAGGCCGTGAGCACCTCGATCGCGCCGTCGTCGTCGGCGATGACGTCCTGCGCCCCGGCTTCGAGTGCCACGTCCATGACCTTGTCTTCGCTGGCGCCCGGCGCCAGAATCATCTGGCCGACATGCTTGAACTGGAACACCACCGAGCCCGCGGTCCCCATGCTGCCGCCGTACTTGCTGAAGGCGTGCCGCACCTCGGCCACCGTGCGGACCTTGTTGTCGGTCATCGTGTCGACCAGGATCGCGGCGCCGCCGAAACCATAGCCCTCGTAACGAATTTCCTCGTAGTGCACGCCTTCCAGGTTGCCGGTGGCCTTGTCGATGTTGCGCTTGACGGTGTCGGCCGGCAGGTTGGCCGCTTTTGCTTTTTCCACCGCCAGCCGCAGGCGCGGATTGATGGCCAGGTCGCCGCCACCAAGACGGGCCGCCACCATGATTTCACGGATGACGCGGGTCCACACCTTGCCGCGCTTCTCGTCCTGGCGCCCCTTGCGGTGTTGGATATTGGCCCATTTACTGTGTCCAGCCACGAAGCACCTTCTGTCCTGATTTAATTCC